>CAYTYG010000134.1:6777-8347 GCA_964441515.1 uncultured Treponema sp. | reverse complement strand
CGCCTGCTCGACCATGGTCCCGTGCGGGGGTTGGTCGTCTCCGGCATCCTCGACGAGCTCTATCCGGAGGTCCTTGCGGCGAAGCTGGAGATCCTCCGGAAGGTTTTCGACGCGTCCCTCCCGGCCCTGAGGAAGGACGGGGCCCTGGCGGACTGGATCTCGGCCAATCCCTGGGTCCGGGAGTACGCGGTCTTTCTCGGGCTCAAGGAGAGGAACGGCGGGAGGTCCTGGAAGGAGTGGGCGGAAGCCCGGGACCCCGAAGCCGGGGACATCGAGTCCCTCTGGACCGACAAGTCCCTCCGGGACGGCCATCTCTTCCACGCATGGGTGCAGATGCGCTGCGAGGAGCAGTTTCTGGCCGCCTCCCGGGGCCTGGCCTCCCGGGGCGTCTTCCTGAAGGGAGACCTGCCCATCCTGATGAACGACGACTCCGCGGACGTCTGGGCCCACCGCCCCTGGTTCCGGATGGACCGGATCGCCGGGGCCCCGCCGGACATGTTCTCCGAGCTTGGGCAGAACTGGGGCTTTCCAATCTACGACTGGGAGGCCCAGGCGCAGGACGGCTACTCCTTCTGGGTCGGCCGCCTCCGCCGGGCGGCAAAGTTCTACGCGGCCTACCGCATCGACCACGTACTGGGATTCTTTCGGATCTGGGCCCTGCCCGAGCGGGAGGAATCCGGTTACCTGGGCAGCTTCGAGCCGGGGATGCGCATCTCCAAGGCGGAGCTCCGGGCCGCGGGTTTCTCCGATGATCGCGTCCGATGGCTGAGCCTTCCCCACGTCCGGGAGGCCGATTTGCTATCCGCGGTTTCCCGGGAGCAGGACCCCTCGGCCGCGGCCCGGAAGGCGGCCGAGGCGGCCCTGGACCGCATAGGCCGGGAACCACTCTTCCTTTTCAAGCCCTCCGTCCGGGGGGAGAGGGACCTGCGCGCCCTGGATATGCCCGAATCCGCGAAGGGCTTCCTTCCGGCCGCGTGGAGGGACCGGGCCCTCCTGGAGACGGGGCCGGAGGGCTTCAGCCCGACCTGGCGCCACTACTCGGCCTCCTCCTGGCCTACCCTTTCGGAACCCGAACGGAACACCCTGGAGGGCATGGTCCGGTCCAAGGCCGCGGCCTCGGAAGCCCTCTGGGAGGAGCACGGCCGAAGGCTGCTCTCGATGCTCAAGGAAGCCGCGGAGATGCTCCCCTGCGCCGAGGACCTGGGGGCCGTTCCTCCCTGCGTGCCGAGGGTCCTGGCGGAGCTGGGAATCCTGGGGCTGCGCATACCCCGGTGGACCCGCCGCTGGGGCGAGGGCGGGGATCCCTGGATCGAGCCCGCGGACTACCCGGTTCTCACGGTCTGCGCCCCCTCGGTGCATGACACTTCGACCCTCCGGGACTGGTGGGAGCACGAGGCGGGCCCCGAAGACCGCAGGGCGGCGTTCGGGGGGGATCCGGGGACGGATGGTTGGTCCCGCCGCGTAGCGGAGCGCCTCCTGCGGCGCTCCGCTACGGCGGCCTCCGTCCTCCTGGTGGTCCAGCTCCAGGACCTCCTGGCGCAGCCCTTCCGGCAGCGGGGCATCACCCAGG
>CAYTYG010000134.1:0-6767 GCA_964441515.1 uncultured Treponema sp. | reverse complement strand
CTGGACCTCTCCGCGGACTACGCCTCCGGGGATTCAAGGGACGACCGGGTGAACGTGCCGGGCACGATACTCCCCGCGAATTGGACCTGGCGCATGCCCGTCCCGCTGGAGGCCCTTGCGGCCGACGCCGCCTGGACCGGAGCCGTCCGGGAGGCCTTGGCCCGCTAGGACCGGGACCGCCGCCCCGGGGCCGTCCCAGCACCGGCGTCGCGGTCCGCGGCCTTGCCCCGTTCCCGGGACGCCGCGAGCTCGTACAGGAGGATGGCCGCGGACTGCGCCACGTTGAGGCTCTCCAGGTCTCCGGTTCCCGGGATGCGCAGTAGCTTCGAGCAGGCCGAACGCGCCGCCCGGGAGAGTCCGGCCTCCTCGTTCCCCAGGACCAGGGCCAGGGCGCGTCCCCCGGGGATCGCGGACAGTGCGGAACGGACGGTTTCTTTCCCCCGGTGGTCGGCCCCCAGGACGAGGAGGGAGGGGCCCGCGAGCCGCGCCGGGGCCAGGGCGTCGGGGGCGCCGTAGAGCTCGACCCGCTCCATCCCGCCCTCGGCCACCCGGTAGGCGCTTGTCGTAACCAGGCGGCCGGGGTCCGGCCCGACGATCACGAGGCTTTGAATCCCGAAGAACGCCGCGCTCCGGACTATGGCACCCAGGTTGTGGTCGTTCCCGAGGCCGTCCAGGACGAGGACGCGGTCGCCCCGGTCGCACCACCGGGCCGCGGTTCGGGCGTCCAGTTCCGGGATTCCCGGGGGCTCGATCATGGCCACCGCGCCCTGGTGATGCACGGTGCCCGCCAGCCGCTCCAGCTCGCCGTCCGGGACCGCGCGATAGAGGACGCGGCGCTCCGCGAAGTCCTTGAGCCAGGGGCGGTGCCTGTCCAGCTCCCCCTCGCGGAAGAAGAACCGGCGCACCCGCTCCGGGTGCCGCTCCAGGAGGGCCCGTACCGCGGAGGCGCCGCAGACGGCCAGCTCCCGGGTCTGCTTGTTTTTCACCCGCCCATCCTAGCGGGACGGGCTTCGGAGGGCAAGTAAGCCTTGCGCGTCCCGGCCCGGGCGTCGTAATATGCAACCGTATGACAGACGTACAAGTCACCGCAGTCAACGAGGAGCTCATCGACACGATCCTGGCGGGGGACGTGGAGTTTTCGGGGACGATGGTGTTCAGGAAGCCCCTGATGATCAAGGGCAGGGTGAGCGGAACGATCCGCTCGGAGAGCGACCTCTACATCGACGCGGACGCCGTCGTGGACGCGGAGATCACCGCCAACCAGGTCTCCGTACGCGGCGCCGTCAAGGGCAACATCGTGGCCAAGGATCGCGTGGACCTCTACGCCTCCTGTTCCCTGGACGGGGATATCCAGGCCCCCGAGGTGACGATGGAGACCGGGTGCCGATTCAACGGCATCTGCACCATGACCGGGAAGAAGGCGGACGGGAAGAAGGCGGATGCGCCGGCTTCGTGACCGTCCGTTCCTCTCCGCGGCCGCGGTTTTCCTGATCCTCCTTCCGACCCTGGCCTCGGGGCCGGGCGCGCAGTCCGGCAGGCCGGACGCCCTCCGGCTTTACCGGGAAGAGCGGTACGAGGAAGCCCGGGTGGCGTGCCTCGGGGAGATATCGGAAGACCCCGCCAACATCGAGGCCTACGTCGTCCTGGGCTGGAGCCTCGTGGCCCTGGAGCGCTACGCGGACGCCGAGATCTACGCGCGCAAGGCCTACGACGAGGTCCGCAAGGATCCCCGGGTCATGGAGATCCTTGGGGAGGCGGCCTTTTTTCTGGGCAAAAACGCCGAGGCCCTCCGCTGGCTCCAGGCCTACGTCACGGCCCTCCCGGAGGGATCCCGGGTTCCCTCGTCCTTCTATTATATGGGCGAGGTGTACATCCGCACCTCCCGGTGGGCCCACGCGGACATGGCCTTGCGGACCGCGCTCCAGTACGCCCCCACGAACGCCCGGTGGTGGGCGCGCCTGGGATACGCCCGGGAGCTGGGCGGGGAGTTCCGTCACGCCCTGGAGGCCTACGACGAGGCCCTGCGCATCAATCCCCGCCTGACGGACGCGGTCCTGGGCCGCGAGCGCGCGGCCAAGCGGGTTCGCTAGACGTGCCCTTCCGAGCCGCCTTCCGCACCTTCGGGTGCAAGCTCAACCAGCTGGAGACCGAGGCCCTCGCCGCGGCGTTCCGGCACGCCGGGGCGGCCGTCGCGTCCTTCCGGGATGCCGCGGACGTGTACGTGGTGAACACCTGCACCGTCACGGGCAAGGCCGAGCAAAAGGCCCGCAGGGAGATCCGCAGGGCCCTGCGGACGAATCCCCGGGCCGCGGTCCTGGTGACGGGCTGTTGGGCCGAGCTGGACCCCGACGCGGTCCGGGCCCTGGGGCCCCGGACCGTCGTGGTTCCCGGGGGGCGGAAGGACGACGTAGCCCTTCTGGCCCGGGACTTGGCGGAGGCCTGGGAGAAGGGCCTGGACCTGGCGGAGGCCGCGGAGCTCGGGACGGCCGCCCTCTCCGGGCGCGTCCACGATCCCTTCTCCTTCCGGCCCGAGGACTTCCTCCTCCATTCAAGGGCTTCCCTCAAGATACAGGACGGGTGCGACAACCGCTGCGCCTATTGCCGGGTATGCCTGGCCCGGGGGGCATCCCGGAGCCTGGAGCCCGGGGAGGTTGTAGCCCGGGCCCGTTCCCTGGCGGAGCGGGGATCCGCGGAGATAGTCCTTACGGGGGTGAACCTTTCCCAGTACCGCTCGGGGGGGCTTTCCATGGCGGGCCTCCTGGACCTCCTGGTCCGGGAGACCGAGGGCGTTTCGTACCGGATCTCCTCCTGGGAGCCCGACGGGGTGGACGACGCTTTCCTGGCCGCCTTCGCCTCCCCCCGGGTGCGCCCGCACCTCCACCTGGCCGTCCAGTCCGGGTGCGACGCCACCCTGGCGCGCATGGGCCGGGGCTACCGCTCCGATGCCGTGCGCGCTTCGGTCCGGCGCCTGAGGGAGGCCAAGGGAGACCTTTTCCTGGGGGCGGACGTCATCGCCGGCTTTCCCGGGGAGACCGGGGAGGAGTTCCGCCGGACCCTGGAGCTCTTCCGGGAGCTGGATTTCGCCTGGCTCCACGCCTTTCCCTTCTCCCCGCGCCCGGGAACCCGAGCCTTGGGCCTGCGGCCCCGGGTCCCCGAGCGCGTAGCGGGGGAGCGGGTCGAGGCCCTCCTTGCGCTGGGGCGTTCGGGCCGCGCCGCGTATATCGAACGGTCCGAGGGCCGTGTCACCCGGGCCGTCCTCGAGTATCCCGGGGAGGAGGACGCCGAGGGCGACCTTCGGGACGAAGGGCCGCCGGCGGCCGGGGAGGAGGCGGCGGCCGGAAAAACCTCCGGACGTCGGGGGCTCCGCACGGGACTCCCGACGGGGGGGCCGATGGACGCGGTCTCCGCCGAGTACCTTCGGCTTTCCGTGGCGGGCGTCCCGGAGAGCCTTAGGCGGCGGGGCGCGGAGGTGTCCTGCCGCGTCCTCCGAGCCTGCCGGTCCCCGGGAGGGCTCGGGGAGCCGGACGCGGAGGCGGAGTTCCTGGGGGCTTGAGCCCCCGTCCGGGTGGAAAAACCCCCCGTTTTGAAGTAGACTCTTTCTTGCCCCCTGTGAAGAATCCCCAATAAAAGGACAGAACGGACATGAGAAGACTTTGCGCCGTGCTGGCATCCTCCGTTCTCTTCCTGGCTTCCTTGGCCGGGCAGACCACCCGCGTCCCGGGGTTCTCGGTGAGGGACGCCCGGTCCCTGGGCATGGGGGGGTCTTTCCAGGCCGTATCCGAGGGCAGCCGGAGCCTCTACGGGAATCCCGCGGGCTACTATAACCAGGACGCCGAGCTTTCCATCCTCTCGCCGGCGTCCTGGATCTACGCGACGGGTCTGGGATCCGCCCTGGAAGCCGCCGGAGGCGACGAAGACGCAGTCCGGGCCCTCCTGGCGGAAAACGGTTTCGGCTTCGGATACCACCTGGGAATCGGCTACGCGGGCAAGGGCCTGGGTTTGGGCTTCTTCCTGACCCAGGACTCCTTCTCGGGAAAGCAGGCCGCCGCGGATCTGGACGGCGTGGAGATGGAGACGGATTTCCAGGCGAACGTGGTGGTGGGCCTCGCGCTCCCCGTCCGAGTCTTCGGACTGAACGTGATCGTGGGCGGGAACCTGAGGCCCTTCTTCCAAGCCCGCGGAACCCTGCCCCTGTCCGACGCCCTGGAGGCTATGAGCGGCTTTTCCCCGGGGGTCTTCTTTCGCCAGGAGGGCGTAGGAGGGTTCGGGCTTGCCGTGGATCTGGGCGCCCTGCTGGAGCTGGGGGCTTTCACCGTCGGCCTTTCCGCCCGGGATTTGGCGCCCCCCTTCTCCGCCGACTCCGGGCAGATCCGGGAGCTTTTGGGTTCCTTCGGGGGCGGATCGGACGAGCTTTCCCTCTCGCCGACCTTCGCGGCGGGGGTGCAGTTTCACCCCGACCTGGGCGGCGCGGCCCGCTTCTTCGATCCCCGGGTCCTCGCGGAGGTGCGCCTCCCCGTTTCCGAGATACGGGACGGCGGATCCTTCCCGGACTTCCTGCACCTGGGCGCGGAAGCCAAGTTCCTCTCCTTCCTCTCCCTGCGGGCGGGATTCAACGGGGCCAGGTTCTGCGCGGGAGCCGGGCTGGACCTGTTTTTCCTGGAAGTGAACGCGGCGGTGTTCTCCGAGGAGCATGGGGGAGCCGAGCGCCGGGGCATAGTCCTGGAAGCGGCCATACGCCTGTAAGGACCGGTCCCCTCCACGCCGATACTCTTACAAGCGCGGCGGCGTCCGGCCGCAGGAGGAGCGCGATGAAGAAGACGAAAATCCTTTTTTGGGCGATCTCCGCCACGGCCGCGTTCGGCTTGGCCGGCTGCCAGGAGTTCTTCACCTCCTCCTGGGGCGCATGGGCCGAGCGGGAGGCGTCCGTTCCCAGCGGGTTGTCCGCATCCCAGGCGATCGATATCGCCGAGACCGCGACGGGAAACTGCGATACGGAAACCGCCCAGGCCCTGCTGCCCCAGATGGCGGATTTCCTGGCCGGGACGCCCTCGGACGAACTCGTGGAGGCCGCGGTGGATACCGCCGTGCTGGCCTCGGGGGTCAGCGAGGCTTTCGGGGAAGTCCTGGTGGCGGTGGGGCCGGACGTGATAGAAAGCGGAACGATAGCTCCGGCGGATTATGACGCCGTCGCGGCCATCCTGGAGTCCATTTCCGTGACTACGGACACCTACGAAGTCTATAGTTATATATTCACTACATATGCCGGAGGGGCCGGTCTGGCGGACCTGGAGGCCGCGGGCGTGACGGCCGAGGACTGCGCCCTGGCAGCCGCCTCCCTCCTGGTCGCCCAAGCGGAGCTGGACGGGGCCACCCTTTCCGATTTGGTTGAAGGAACGGCGAGCCTGACTGCGGGAAGCGATTATTACCAGCTCGCGGTGAATCTGTTGGACGTCGGGGTCGCCCTGGACGGTTCGAACGAGATTGTCACCCTGATAGATGGATGGCTGTAAACCCTAAATAAGGGAGTCTAGATGAAGCATAAAACGGGATTCGGGATGCTGGGCCTGTTTTCTATCATTCTGGCGGCGGCTCCCCTCTCCGCGCAGACCGCGAAGCCCGGCGTTCCCGTGTCCCCCCGGCGCGCCGCCCTGGGCGGGCTCCACGCCGCGGACCTGGGAGGCTTCGACTCCCTCTTCGCCAACCCCGCGGGCCTCGCGGAGGCGGAGGGCGTCTGGAGCTACTCCCGCGTGGCCCTGAACGCCCAGGGCCCCATCTTCGACATGGCCAACATGGCCCTGGGCGGAACGGACGTGATGGACAACCTCACCAGCCTCCTGGACGAGAAGGGAAGGCTCTACACGGCCATGGATCTGGCTACGCCCATCGCCTTCGGGTACGCCGGGGGCGGGCTGGGGATAGGGGTTTTCAACCGCACCTACGTGGTGATCAACGCGCCCTCCGTCAGCTCGACCTACCTGACCCTGGGAGAGGAGTTCCTCCTGACCGGAGGCTATGCGCACAGGTTCCACCTGGGCGGCGGGCATACCCTGGACGCCGGGGTGGCCGTAAAGGGCTTCCTGCGCAACGAGTTCGCCTGGAGCGGCGCCCTGACGGACGTGGACACGGCCCTCGCGGACCTGTTCGGGGGGGTGCCCTACACCCTCGCGGCCGGGATAGGCCTGGACGCGGGCGTCCTGTGGCGGTTCGGGGATTTCGCCCTGGGGCTGGCCGCGCGGGACCTCCTCACGCCCTACATGGCGACCACCTATTCCAGCTACAACGCCTTCAAGGCGGACCCTTCGGCCAGCAAGACGGATACGGAGTCGGACCTCCTGCCCATCGACCTGTCCCTGGGCTTCCGCTGGAGCCCCCGCTGGGGCTTCCTGGTGCGGAACGGGAACGAACTCACCCTGCTCCTGGATTACAGGAATATCGTGGGGCTCTTCCGGGTCCTGGACCGCAACCCCCTCCTAGAATTCAACCTCGGGGCCGAGCTCGTCCTCCTGGAGATCCTCAGCCTGCGCGCGGGGATACAGGACGCCCTGCCGGCGGCCGGGTTCGGACTGGACCTCCAGGTCTTCGACCTGAGCCTGGCCATGTACGGCAAGGAGCTGGGCCTGGAGCCCGGGAGCCGGCCCGTCTTCAACCTGATCCTCGCCCTCGACTTCGTATACTGAGGCTCCGGCCTCCAAGCCCCTCCGCGTTGACACGGAAAGCCCGTTCCGGTACTCTTGGACAGTCCCGGGCCGCTAGCTCAGTAGGTAGAG
>CAYTYG010000133.1:4611-8356 GCA_964441515.1 uncultured Treponema sp. | reverse complement strand
ACAGGACCCGCATGGCCCTGGCGGACGGGGGGGAGCTTTTAGTCCTCGCGCCGGGAGTACGGGAGTTCGGGGAGGACCCCGACATAGATCGGCTCATCCGGAAGTACGGGTACACCGGGACGGACAGGATAGTCCGCCTGGTCCGGGACGGGGAGGACCTGCGCGCCAACCTCTCGGCCGCCGCCCACCTAATCCACGGATCCTCGGAGGGAAGGTTCGGGATCACCTACGCCCCGGGTTTCCTCACCCGGAAGGAAGTCGAGGACGTGGGATTCCGCTACGAGGACCTGGGTTCGGCCCTCCGACGCTACGACCCGGTACGGCTTCGGGAGGGGTACAACGTGCTGCCCGACGGCGAGGAGGTCTTTTTCATCGGGAATCCCGCCGTGGGCCTCTGGGCCCATCCGGACCGTTTCAAGGATTGAGGGAGAATCGGCGTTCCTGGGCGATCCTAGAAACCGATTGCTTTTTTCCCGGGTATCTGATATCGTTGATATAAGATATTTATGGGGGCAAACCATGGGAAAGTCCAAGGTGATAGTCAGCGACGACCGGTTCTCCGGCGACTACGGGATAGAGAGAGAGGTGCTGGCCGCCGCGGGCGCCGAACTTGAGGTCCTGAAGGACGAGTCCGACGCGGCCTTCCTGGATGCGGCGCGGGAGTCCGACGGCCTACTGGTAAACCTGCGACAGATAGACGCCGAAATCATCCGGAGCCTTCCCAAGTGCCGGGTCTTCTCGCGGTATGGGGTCGGATACGACAACATCGACCTTGCCGCGGCCTCGAAAGCCGGGATCTGGGTGGCCAACGTACCGGATTATTCCACGGAAGAAGTCTCGGATCAAGCCTTGGGCCTGCTCTTGGCCTGCGCGCGCTTCCTTGTGGCCAAGGACAAGGCCCTTCATTCCGGCAAGTGGAACTACTTCGGCGCCGGGCGCATCAACCGGATACGGGGCACCACACTTGGACTCGTGGGGTACGGGAACATAGCCCGGCGTTTCCACCGGAAGGCTTCCGGCCTGGATTTTGGGGAAGTCCTCGTGTGCGATCCCTTGATCGGCGAGGAGACCATTGGCGCCGCCGGCGGAAAGAAGTGCACCCTGGACGAACTCGTCTCCCGCGCGGATTTCATCTCCGTGCACGCGCCCCTCCTTCCCGAAACGCGCCACCTTATAGGACCGGACCAGATAGCCCGAATGAAGGAAACCGCGATCCTTGTGAACACTTCCCGGGGCCCCCTGGTGGACGAGGCCGCCCTGGCCGCGGCCCTCGAGGCGGGAAGGATACGCGCCGCGGGTCTGGACGTCTTCGAGACGGAACCCCTGCCGATGGACAGCCCCCTCCGGAAATTGGAGAACGTGGTCCTGACGGATCACTGCTCCTACTACAGCGAAGAGGCCATCCGGGAGCTCAAGGAAAAAGCGGCCTTGAACATCGCGGCCGCCCTGGCGGGGAAAAAGCCGCCCTACGCGGTAAACAAGGACATTCTGCCCCGGTGAAAGGGGGAGAGACACGATATGGATACCTATGGCACTTCCGTCATTGAGACCCGCAGCCTGGGCGAACAGGTCTACCGGCATCTGTGCAACCTGATCATTGAGGGGCGGATCGACTACGGCCAGACGATCAACAGCAAGCAGCTGGCCATGGATATGAACGTCAGCCCCATGCCCGTCCGGGAGGCCTTGAAGCGCCTGGCGGTCGAGGGGCTTGTCGTGATAAAGCCCAGGAGCATGTGCACCCTACGGGTTCCCACCCGCAAGTCGGTCCTGGACGCCATAAACATGCGGGAGCTCATAGAGGTCTACTGCGTGACGGCCGCGTTCCCCGGCGTCGAGTCCGAACGGCTTCAAACCCTGCGGGACATAACCCGGCTCATGGGCGGCCTTTTAGAGGAGGAAAGGCCGGATCTTCAGAAATATATAAAGTATGACGGCCAGTTCCACATGGCCCTCTGCGCCCTGGCTTCCAACGATTTTATCAACAAGTCCTACCGGGAATTGAGCCTGCACCTGAACATGAATTACATGTACAACATCGGCGTAGTCCCGGACATAGGCCGCACCTTCCGGGACCACACCGATCTAGTGGAGGCGCTCGCCTCGCACTCACCGTCCGCCGTCGACATCATCAAGGAGCATCTGGCGCGCAGCCGGAGCAACGTGATGCGGGGCAAGCTCTTCGCCTCCGGGGATTGAGGCTCACTCCATCAGGTAACCGCCGTTCACGTCCAGGATGTGACCCGTGATGAAGGACGCGTCGTCGGAGGCCAGGAACAGGGCAGCGGCGGCCACCTCCCGGGCGGTGCCCATGCGCTTGAGGGGTATGGCCTGGACGACCTCCCGGCGCTTTTCCTCCGACCACTCCGCGCTCATGTCCGTCTCGATGGCGTGGGGCGCCACGGCGTTCACCGTTATGCCGTACCCGGCCAGCTGGCGGGCAAGGGACTTGGTCAGGGTGTTCACGGCGCCCTTCGACGCGCCGTACGCAGGGGAGGCGGTGATGTCCCCCATCTTTCCGGCGATGGAAGTGATGTTCACGATGCGTCCGCTTCGTCTCTCGGACATGTAGGGGGCCGCGGCGCGGCACCAATTGAACGTCCCGTTGACGTTCACGTCCAGGACCTTGCGCCATGTCTCCTGGCTCAGCTCCAGGATGCCTTCCCGTGCGATGATGCCCGCGTTGTTCACCAGGATGTCAATCGCTCCTTTCCTGCGCACGACAGCCTCGGCCGCCCCTTCCACGGCCTGAAAGTCCGTGATGTCCAGGGAGAGGGCCGAGGCGTCGAAGCCCCGGTCCCGCATCCAAGCGGCCGCCTCTTCCCCGCTCCGAAGATCGATCAGTATGACCGAGGCGCCTTCCTCGGCGAATAAAAAGGCGATCTCGTGTCCTATGCCCCGGGCGGCGCCCGTTATTACGGCCACTTTACCTTGAAGCTTCAAGATTCCTCCTTAATAAAAAAAGGCGTACCGGAAAGAACTCGGTCCCCGGGCCGCGTCAACCGAAGAGCAGCCTCGGAAGGGCCAGGACCAGGTCCGGGAAGAAAACCAGGACGCAGAGCATGAGGACGATGGTGAGCATCCAGGGCAGCATCTCCCGAATGTACTCCAGGGTGGATATCTCCAGGACCGAGCAGACCGCGTACATGGCCAGGCCCACGGGCGGGGTCATGTTCCCCAGGGTGATGATGGAGCAGAACAGGATGCCGAAGTGGACGGGGTCGATGCCGACCTTCACCGCCAGGGGCAGGAAGATGGGAGTAAAAAGGAGGATGACCACGGATCCGTCCATGAACATGCCCAGGAAGATCAGGATCCCGAAGATGATCAGGAGCACGAGGTGCTTTTCCGCCGTAAGGTTCAGGATGGCACCCGTGAGGATATCGGGGATCCGCTCGTAGGGTATCCCGTAGCCGAAGGTACCGGAGAGCGCGATGATGAACATGATGCCGCCCACGTCCAGCACGGTGGCTCCCAAGGTCTGGGCTATCTTGTGCAGGTTCAGTTCCTTGTAGGCGAAGACTCCGACAAGGAGGGCGTACACGCAGGCGAAGGACCCCACCTCCGAGGGCGTGAAGATCCCGGTCCGTATCCCGAGCAGCAGGAGGATGGGGAACAGCAGGGCCCAGACGGTCTCCTTCAGGGCCGACAGGACTTCCTTCGGGGAAGCCCGCTTTTCGCGATCCGGCTTGTAGCCCCGGCGGGAGGCGGTGATCCATACGGTGAACATCAGGGCCAGCATCAT
>CAYTYG010000133.1:0-4601 GCA_964441515.1 uncultured Treponema sp. | reverse complement strand
CCCGAGGCGAAGAGCCGGCCTATGGAAACCTCGCCCACCGTTCCGTACAGGATGATGCCCACCCCCGGAGGGATGGTCGCGGTTATCAGCGCCGTCCAGGCGATCACGTTGGCCGTATAACCCCGGGAATACCCCCGCTTGATCATGTCGGGCCCCAGGATGCGGGCCTCCATGGCCGCGTCCGCGATGGCCGATCCGGAGACGCCTCCCATCAGGGTGGATAGCACGACGCTCACCTGCGCCAGTCCCCCCCGCATGTGGCCGGTCAGGACCGTCGCGAGCTTGATGAGCCGTGAGGTTATCCCGGAGGAGTTCATGAGGTTTCCCGCGAAGATGAAGAGCGGGACGGCCAGCATCGCGAAGTTCTGGGTCTGGGAAATGGGTAGCTGTATCGTCATCGTGAAGGGCAGCTCGGGGTGCTGGAGAAAGAAGGCGATCCCCGAGATGCCGATGGCGAAGGCCACGGGCATGCCGAGGACCAGGAAGGCCAGGAAAAGCAGTACGACGATAAGCATATCAGGCCCCGCTTCCGGAAAGCGCGCCCGGTTTATCCGGGAAAAGGCCCTTGATCTTCAGGGCGACCGTGATGATCTGGAGAAAGGACCCGACGGGCACGCTCAGGGCTACCCAGGAATAGCTGAAGCCGGGTATTCCCTGGAATACCCGCCGGCGGGAGAAGATGGTGAGATGGATGCCGAAGACTACCATCGCCGCCAGGAAGGCTAGGATGACGACGTAACAGGCCAAGGCTATGTTCCGCCTTGTCCTCTCGGGAAGGCGGGATACCAGGATCTCGACGCTCACCAGCCTGTCCGCCCGCAAGGCCGCGTCGGCGCTCAGGAAGACGCTCCATGCGAAGAGGAAAAGGGAAAGGTCCTGGGACCAGTTGATGGGCCTGGACACGGTCCGGGCGATCGCCGCCGTGAAGATGAGGATACAGGAAACAGAAAAGCAGACCGCCGCCGTCACTACCTCGGCCTCGCAGACTCGTTCGTAAAGCTTTTTCATGGCATCCCCTGATGATAGTTAACTCGCCGGGTCCGAAAGGCTGCTATCTCGGCTTTCGGCCTTGCCGGGAGCTTCGCAACCTCCTCATGGCCGGTTGCGCGGGAAGGGCATCGCTGGAATGCGCGTAAGCCCGGCGCCCCGTTGGCCGCCGGGCTTACGGCCTTAAGGATCACTTTTTCTTGCCGAGTTCCTTGTAGATCTTGTCCCGAGCCGGAAGGAGCTTGAGCTTTCTGTATGCCGCCTCCCCGGCCTTCCGGAACGCGACCATGTCGATCTCCGACTCCGGAACCAGGGTGACGCCCTTGGACTGCAGGTTTTTCAGGTTCTGGGGGTCCATAACTTCCAGGTAGTTGCGGGATACCTCCAGGCCCGCCCGGTTGCATTCCTCCTCCAGGATCCTCTGGTATTCCACGGGGAGGGAGTTGAACCACTTGGAGCTGATGACCTCGAAGTTGATCAAAAGGATGTGCTTCGTCTCGCTGATGTACTTGGCCACCTCGAAGAGCTTGCCGTTGTAGACGGCGGTGAAGGAGAGCTCCATACCGTCGATCGCTCGGCTCTGCATCCCCGGGTACATGTCGCCGTAGGCCATGGCCACGGGCGTGGCGCCGATGGCCCGCACGGACTCCTGCCAAATCGGGGCCGGGGGCGTCCGGATGCGCAGACCCTTGAGGTCCGAGGGCTTCCGGATCGGGACGTTCGTGGCCATCTGGCGGAATCCCTGGACCCAGAAGAAGGACAGGATCTTAAACCCCTGCTTCCTTTCCAGCTCGGCTTTCCAGGACTTGAAGGACGGGGTCTCCGCGATCTTCTGGACCTCCTCCAGGCTCTCCACGAAGTAGGGGGCGTTCATGACCGCGATGTCCGGCACGTACTGCCCGAGGCGGGCCGCGTCGGTGTTCTGCCCGACGTTGGAGCCCATTCGGATCTGCTCCAGTATGTCTTCCTCCACGCCAAGCTGGGCGCTGGGGTAGACTTCGACTTTAAGGCCGCCCTTCGTCCGCTTGTCCACGGCCTCGGCCCACTTCAGGAACGCGAGGTGATAGGGGTCCGTCGGGGTAAGGACATGGTTGAATTTCAGGACATACTTTTTCCCCGCCTGTCCGACGGCGGGCATCGCCGTCAGGGCCGCGAGAACCAAAAGAAGGATACCTTTCGACAGCTTCATACAACCTCCTTGGTCTTTCTGTTTGTAGTTGCTGATATCTTAGATAGATGATATCTTGAGTCCGTTGTCTTGTCAAAGGAAACTTGCGCCAATTTACAGCATATCCTTTATCCGCCCCGGCGCAAGCACCGTCGGGCGGCGGAAGGGTACAGAGACGGAAGGAGGCGGGGCGAGATGAGCGGAAACCAGGCCCCCGGGACATCGGGGATCGCGGAAAGGGGCACCGGGGCCGGCGGCTTACCGGTCCTCCGTATACGGAACGAGTTTGCCGAGTGCGAAATATTCCAGTATGGGGCCCATATATCCAGCTTTGCGCCGGCGGGCCGGGGCGATCTCCTCTGGATGAGCCCCTTGTCGGTTTTCCGGGAAGGCAGCCCCATCCGGGGCGGCATACCGGTTTGTTTCCCCTGGTTCGGCCCCCACAGGACCCGGGTCGACCTGCCCCTGCACGGGTTCGTCCGCACCCGTGCCTGGAGCCTGGAACGCTCGGCGGCCCTGGACGACGGCCGAACTTCGGCCCTCCTTTCAATTTCCGAGGACCCGGAAACCCTGGCGATATGGCCGTACCGGTTCCGCCTGGACCTTGAGATCGTGGTGGGCTCCGAACTGGAGGTGACCCTTGTCGCGGAGAACACCGGCGGGGAGCCTTTCCGGTATGAGGATTGTCTGCACGCCTACCTCCGGGTGGGGGACGCGCGGAACTGCGTCGTACATGGGCTGGACGGCGTTCTCTATATCGATCGGGTTCGGGGAGACCGGCGGGCTTTGCAGGCGGGGGAGCTGCGCCTGGGCGCCGAGACGGTGAACGCGTATATGCATTCCCCCTTCCGCTGCTTCCTGGAGGATACGGGGCTCGAAAGGACCTTGGAAACGGAAACGTCCGGCTTCGCGGACATGGTCGTATGGAATCCCGGGGAGGAAGCGGCGATGAGAAATCCCGAGATAGGAAAGGCCTGGTCCGAGTTTCTCTGCCTGGAGCCCGCCAACTGCCTGGACCATCCCGTCCTGCTTCTTCCCGGGACGGCGCACCGCAGCCGTCTTCGCCTTGGCGTGCGGCCTGCGAAGGGCGCTTGAAAAAAAACCGGCGGCCCGCGTCCTGGGGCCGCCGGGAAGAATGTACGTCCTCCCCTAAGGGTTACCTGCGGTTGATATGGAAGGCGAAGCCCGCGATCTCCAGGTCCAGGAAGACCACCTTGATGAAGCCCCCTTCGACCTTTGCAGTCTCGGGGATGTGTCCGATGCCTTTGCCGCGCAGGTAGGCCAGGGCACGCTCCACGCTGTTCACCGAAAGGCCCACGTGTCCGTGCCTGCCCCGTCCGGGGGTCTTCATGATCTCGAAGGCCTTCCCGGTGAAGATGGAGGAATTCCCGGGCTTGAAGGGCAGGAAGAAGAGGCTCGACAGGCGCTCGGCCGTTGCCTGGGCGGCCTTTTCGTCGCTCTCGTTGATTCCCACGTGCAGGAGCTCGAAGCCATGGACCAGGGCGACCGCCTCGGAGGTGAGCCGGGTGATCTCCTCGAACTTCTTCGCGGCTATGAGATCGTTCGGGGCCACCCAGGAGCCTCCCACCGCGTGGATCTTGTTCCAGGCCAGGTAGGAGACCAGGTTTCCGGCCCCAATGCCGCCCGTGGGGATGAAGCGTACGTCTCCGTAGGGTGCGGCCATGGCCTTGAGCATCTCCAGTCCCCCGGAGGCCTCGGCGGGAAAGAACTTCACCACCTGGATTCCCATTTCCAGGGCTGCTTCCACGCCCGTGGGATTGTTGATACCCGGGGTGATCGGGACGCCCTCCCGGACGCAGTACTCCGCGACCTTGGGATTGAAGCCCGGGGATACGATGAACTTCGCCCCGGCCTTGACCGCCTTTTTGGCCTGCTCCACAGAAAGCACCGTTCCGGCCCCGACAAGGACTTCCGGGGCTTCCGCGGCGATGCGGCGGATGGACTCCTCCGCCGCTGCGGTCCGGAAGGTGACCTCGGCAACCGGGAGATCCCCGGCCGCCAGGGCTTTGGCCAGGGGAACGGCGTCCCCGGCGTCGTCGATCTTGATCACCGGGACGAGGCCCAGCTCCCCGATGCGCTCCAGTACTCTATCCATGATTATCTCTCCACCCGGGCGGACCCGCCGCCCACCAATTTCTCCACTTCCTTGAGGGAAGCCATCGAGGTGTCGCCCGGTGTGGTCATGGCCAGAGCCCCGTGGGCGGCACCGTACTCCACGCAGTCCTGGGGGTCCTTGCCGGTCAGGAAGCCGTAGATCAGGCCCGAGGCGAAGCCGTCCCCCCCGCCGACCCGGTCCAGGATCTCCAGGTCCTTGCGGTTCCTGGACTCGAAGTACTTCCCGCCGCAGTAGAGGATGGCCCCCCAGTCGTTGACCGTGGCGGACTTGACTTCCCGCAGGGTGGTGGCCACGGCCTTGATGTTCGGG
>CAYTYG010000132.1:0-8413 GCA_964441515.1 uncultured Treponema sp. | reverse complement strand
GACGAGATCAACCGGATCGCCAGCCACGCTCAGTTCAACGGCATGAACATCCTGACCGGCCGCTTCGCCACGGAGGGACCGCAGGTCATGCAGTTCCAGGTGGGCGCGAACATGGATCAGAACGAGCGCGTCTACATCGGGGCCATGACGGCGGAAGCCCTCGGGCTTCAGGGGGCGCAGGGCTCGGCTGAGCAGATCTCCATCTCGACCCCGGAAATCGCGAACTCCGCGATCGGGACCGTGGATGCCGCTCTGCGCATCGTGTCCAAGCAGCGCGCGGATTTGGGCGCCTACCAGAACCGCTTCGAGATGGCCGCCAAGGGCGTGTCCATCGCCGCGGAAAACCTGCAGGCCGCCGAGAGCCGCATTCGCGACACGGACATGGCTTCGGAAATGGTCGGCTACGTGAAAAACCAGATCCTGAGCCAGGCCGGCGGCGCGATGCTCGCCCAGGCCAACACCCGCTCTCAGTCTGTGATGCAAATTCTAGCCTAACGAAACCGTTCTATGCGGGCGAAGGTCGGAGAGATTTCTGGACGTCATCTTTCCGCCATAGCCCGCGGTTAAAAAAAGACGGACGGGAGGGGATCGCGCCCCTCTCCCGTTCTTTTCTTCCTAACGGATGAGGAGGAAATTATGGACATCTCCGCCATACAGAACCAAAGTCCCGCGCAGGCCGAAGTACTGCGGGAGGCGGCGGCACGGGAGGCCGTCGCGAGAGCGGCTCCCCCGGCCGTGCAGGCGCCGCCCGAGCCCGTGAACATAGACTTGGTGTTCCAGGAGCTTCAACAGTTCAGCCAGGCATTCAACCACCGCCTGAGCTTCGCCCTCAACGAAAAGCTCGACCAGGTGGTGGTCAAGGTAATAGACTCCGCGACCGATAAGATCATCAAGGAGATCCCGCCCGCCGAGCTGCAGCATGTCCACGAGCGAATCCGTGAAGTGATCGGGATATTGTTCGACGAGCGGGCATGACGAGCCGTTGAGAGGGCGTTCCTTCGTCTTTCTTAACGCCCAATAACGGGAAGGAAGGGCCCGTCCGGAATGTCGGACATCACGATCCCCGGGGTTACCAGCAAATACGACACAAAAAAACTCGTAGAAGACCTCATGAAGGTCGAGCGCATCCCGAAGACCCGTGCGGAAGAGGAGCTTAAGTCCCTCCAGCTGAGGAAAACCGTATGGCTGGACGTAAACCGCAGCGTAGCCCGGGCCCGGGAGAGCGCGAGGAACATGTTCTCCTTCCAGAATCCCTTCAACGAACGGATCGCCAAATCCTCGGACGAAAACGTCCTTACGGCGACCGCGACCCGGGAGGCCCTGGAGGACGAGCATTCCATCGTCGTCAAGCAGGTGGCAACCGCGGACCGGTTCCTCTCCGGCCGCCTTGCCTCGGACTATAAAGTACCCGCCGGGGAATACGTTTTCACCGTGGGGGACCGCAAAATAAGCCTCAAGTACTCCGGCGGAACCCTGCGCGATTTTTCGGACGCCCTGACCCGCAAGGGCGGCGACCTTCTGCGCGCCCGGGTGGTTCCCGTTTCCAAGAGCGAGCAGTCCGTCGTGATAGAGGCCTTGAAGACCGGCTCGAAAAACCGGCTGGGCTTCGAAGGCGCCGCAAAGGACTGGGCCCTTGCCGCCGGCCTCCTGGAAGAGGCCAAGACCAGCCGCCGGGACCTTTCCACGTCCTCCGTCGCGCCCTTCGAAAAGTCCCTGGACCGCACATTGGTCCGCGCGGAGCCCGGCTCCCTCGCCGTGGGCCCCGGCGGGGAGGCCAAGCTCCCCCTCTCCCCCTCCCTGGCGACGAAGGGGCTGGTACTGGAGATGGAAGTGAGAGTCTCGCCGAGGACCGAGCCGTCCGCGTCCGAGGGTCCGCCTTCGGGCCCGTCGATACCCCCGACGGGTTCCATCACCTACGAGGATATTACGATCCAGGGAGCCCCCTCGGACCCCCAGCTGCCGGAGTGGACGCCCCCTCCGGTACCCCCCCGGGTGGACGACCCTTCCGTTCTGTTCCTGCTGGACGGGTCCGGCCGGTCCGTTCCCCTGCCCTCCCAGCCCGACTCCGGGGAATTCCGCACGGTGACGGTCCGCCTGGAGGATTACGCCGCGGACCTTTCCGGCATCGGGGTGCGCAACCGGAATACCCATAGGGACGTCGAGGTCCGGAATGTCCGCGTCTACGACCCCGAGGAAACCGGGGGATTCAAGCCCCGGGATCCCGTGGACACCGCGCGGGACGCCGTGGTGGTCCTGGAGGGCATCGAGGTCGTGCGGGATTCCAACTCCATATCCGACCTGGTGCCCGGCGTGACGATCAACCTCCAGGAGGCGTCGGACAGAAAGGTGCGCCTCCGGGTGGAGCCCGACCGGGAAGCCGTGAAGGAAGCCGTTATCGACCTTGTGGGGAACTACAATCGGCTCATGGCGGAGATCAACATACTTTCCCGGAGGGAAGAAACCCTGATCCAGGAGATCGAGTACTACACGGACGAGGAGCGCAAGACCGCCAAGGAACGGCTGGGGCTCCTGCAGGGCGACTCCACACTGAACCAGATGCGCACTTCCATGCAGCGCATCGTCACAAGCCCCCATCCCGTCGGGGAAACCACATCCGTCCTGGGCCGGATCGGCGTCTCCACGAACGCCGGCCGCGGAGGCTCCGGGGGCTATGACGCGTCCAGGCTACGGGGATACCTGGAGATAGACGAGAAGGTTCTGGAGCAGGCTCTCAAGGAAGACTTCGAGACCGTACGTAGGCTCTTCGGCTACGATAGCGACGGGGACATGCTCGTGGACTCCGGCGTGGCCTTCGGTCTGGACGCCCTTTTCAAGCCCTACGTGGATACCGGGGGTATCCTTGCCACGAAGTCGCGCACCTTCGATACCCAGATATCCAACCAGCAGGCCCGAATCGAGACCATGGAGCGCCAGCTGGTAGCCAAGGAGGCGGAGCTGAGGCGAAAGTACGGCCTTATGGAGGGAGCCCTGCAGAGCATGGAGCGTTCTTCCCAGGATATAGAAAACTTCACCAAGCAGAACGATTGAAGCCAGGAGAAAAAATGACCGTAACCGTGAACGGAACCGCCCTAGACCTGGAGACCGGGGAATCCACCCTTGGGGACGTCCTGGCCCGGGCGGACGACCTTGTCGAGAAAGCGGGGTCCGTGATACTGGGGCTTGCCCTGGACGGCAAGCCCGTGGACCCGGAAGCCCTGCCCCAACTCCGGGAAATTCCGGCCGCGTCCTACAAGACCTTGCAGATCGACAGCGTGCCGGCTTCCGAACTCCGGGGGATAGCCTATCAAAAGCTCCTGGACTTCCTGCGCGAACTGCGGAGTTGGGCCGTTGGGGGGTCCCCGTCCGAAACCCTTCGGTCTCCCTGGACGCTCTACGGGGAAACGTACTCGGGGCTACTTTCCTCGGACGAGCACTCCCTGCTGGACATGCTCGGACGGGACATCGAGGCCCTGCCGGAGCATCCCTCCCCGACGGAGAGGCAGCCCCTTGCCCGAAACGCGGACCGCCTGGAACCGGTGTTCCGGGAGCGCCTGGAGGAGATCCTGAACCCCGCGGCGGCCATGCGGGCCGCGTCTGCGCTCTACTCCGCGGAAAGGGAAAACCTCCTGGAGGTCCCCATACGCCTTCAGACCGGCAAGGACGCCGAGGCCATGCACAGCATCCTGCTCTTCGTGGAGATATTCAACAAGGCCAACCGCATCCTCCCGGAGCTCTCCCGCGCGGGGGCGGATACCGCCGGGCTCCGCATCGATGGTAAGACCCTTCCCGAGTTCTACCAGTCCTTCAACGTCATCCTCCGCCAGCTTATGGAGGCCTTCGAGACCAAGGACGCCGTGCAGATCGGGGACCTCGCGGAGTACGAGATCGTCCCCCGCATGAACTCCTTCTTCGAAGCGGTTTCTGGAGCGCTGGATACATGAACGCCGCCTTTCCCATGCTGCAGTCCTACTGGAAGCGGGAAGACCCGACCGCCAACGTAGTCTTCTTCGTCGTCCTGGGCTTTCTGTTCCTCTTCGTCCTGGTCTCCTCCTTCCTGAACCGGAAGAAGGGGAAGAACGCGCGATCCTCTTTGGCGGGGGGCGCCTACTTCTCCCGGTCCGCCTTCCGGAGGGCCGCGTCGGAATCCGGCCTCGGGGATCCCGACATCCGCTTCCTGGAGGAATTCGCCCGCGCCTCAAAGACCTCCAACCCGGAGTTCGTCTTCCGGAATCCAGGACGCCTGGATTCCTTCTTCAAGGACGCACTGCGCCACATAGACAAGACGGCGGAGATGGAGACGGTCGCCGAGGAGCGCAGGGCAGACCTCCTCCGTATACGGGAAACCCTGGAGATACACCGCACCCTGGGCCCCCAGATAAGCTCCACCCGCCAGCTTCGACCCAAGACCACCCTCTCCTTCGTCGCCTCGGACGAATCCAACTATCCTTCCGTGGTCGTGGCCTCGGAAGCCGGGGGCCTGGCCGTCGAGCCCCCACCCGACGAACTGGGACGCCCGGTCCACTTCCGCCGCGGAACCAAGCTGAGCGTGTTTTTTTACGGGACCGGTCACCAGGGCTACAGCTTCAAGACCCGGGTCCGCGGATACGAGGAGTACCGCGGGAAGCTCGTCCTGGTTATCAAGCACTCCGACTCGGTCACGGCCCTTCCCTCCCGCAGGCACCAGAGGAGGGACCTGCGAGAAGCCTGCACGTTCCGCCGTGTTCGGGTGGAAGTCCGGAAGGAGCGCGGAAAGTCCCTTAAAAACGTCTTCGTCGAGAACATGCCCATACCCGGAACCGCCGTGGATATCTCCGCGGGTGGCATTTCCATTCAGACCGCCAATCCCCTGGACGCCCAGGAATACCTCAAGATCGATTTCGACGTGGGCGAGGGAAGCTTCGTAGCCTTCGGTATCGTCGTTCGGACCAACCGCCTTCGGGGAGGCGGGGTCATGCACGTCCGGTTCGTGAAGATCTCGCGGAAGGCCATTAATTCCGTCCTGGCCTACGTCTACGGCTATTCCGAATGATCCCGCCCCTTTCTAGGGGCAGGATCCGCCGTCCCGCCGTCTCCTTGACTCCCCGGCTACGGGTGCCCTACAATTTTGTATCATGAGAATAGTGGATTTGCAGAACATCTCCCGAAAAGAGACCCCCATATTCTACCGCCGGGTCTACACGGCACAGGCGGTAATCGAGTCCAATGGAAACCGCTCGGAAAAAAAAGTGCAGTTCGCGGTGGAGCACCGCCCCGTGGGCGGTGTGGATATCCAGATCGAATCCCTGGACAAGCTGGATTACCCCCTAATTCCCGTCGTGAGGGAGCTGAAGACCTTCATAACCGATCTGGACAAGAGGGGAAGCCTTCCCTGATCCTCCTCGAAACCCATTCCCCGGAGGAAACCCTGGCTCTCGGCGAGAGAATAGGCCGCTCGGTGAAGGCCGGCACCGTCATCGCGTTCCGGGGCGGCCTGGGCGCGGGCAAGACCACCCTTACGAAAGGCATTGCCCGTGGGCTCGGCGTGGAGGACGAGGTCACGAGCCCGACCTATACCCTGGTCCAGGAGTACCTAGGTCGCATCCCCCTGTACCACGTGGACGCCTACCGTCTTTCCTCCGCCTCGGATCTCGAAGAAATCGGCGGAAGGGACCTCCTGGCGCCCGAGGGGCTCTGCGTCCTGGAATGGAGCGAGAACGTTGCTCCGGCCCTGCCGCCCTGGACGGCCGTCATTGAGATTAATCAAGGTTCGTCCCCCCTCGGAAGGATATTCCGGATTTCCGGCGAAGAGCTGGAGGAGCTTCTCTCATGAACATCCTGGGCCTGGACTGCTCCTCGGACTCCTTGTACGTTTCGGTCCGAAAAGCCTCCTCGGCGTCCGGGGAGGCGCTCGGGGCTCGCCGGAATGCGCCGAAACACCCTTTCCGAGAGGTGAGGGGGCATGATGCGAGGGACGGGACGGTGGTTCTCGAGATAGACGCGGGCCTGCGCCACGCCCAGCGCATCCTGCCCGCCGTGGAGCTCTGCCTCCGGGAGACGGGCCTGGCTCCGGAAGACCTCGACCTCCTCGCCTGCGCCTCGGGGCCCGGCTCGTTTACGGGGCTTCGCATCGCCATGTCCACGGTCAAGGGGCTTTCCGGGGCGTTGGGAATCCCTTTCGTAGCGGTCCCGACCTTGGATTGCCTTGCCGCAGACTGGGAGGGCGCCTGCCCCGTCATCCTCCCCGTCCTGGACGCGCACCGCGGACATTTTTACACCGCCGTTTACGAACGCGGGGTATGCAGAACCGGATATCTCGATCTTTCCCTTGTCGATTTGCTCCGGTTGGCCGATACTTTCCCCGAAGTCCTTGTCGTGGGTCCCGACGCCGACCGCCTTGCGGAAGAGGAGGAGACGCGGCCCGGATTAAGGGTGGCACGATACGGGCGGGGAAACCCCTCCCGCGCCCTGCTGGACTTGGCCCTGGAACGTTTCCGCTCGGAAGGCCCTTCTCTTCCGGACGCAAGCCCTTTGTACGTACGGAAGAGCGACGCGGAGGAAAATGAAAAGGAAAAAGGACCGTAGTCAAAAAAAGAAACCGGACCCGAATCCCCGGGAAGAACCCGTGGAGCTGGAGGAGCTGGAATCCCCGGAGAACGCCCCGGGAGTCCTGGAGGATGCGCTCCAGTCCGATGAGGCCGCTTCCACGTCCAACCTCCTTCACGGGCTCATGGACTCCTACGCACGAACGCCCCTCCCACTGGCCATCCTGAATTCGGATCTCGCGTTTCTCTACCGCAACGGTCTTTTCCTAGCCCTCATGTCGGATTTCCATTACCCCGAGGCTCCCGGTTTCCTGGAGGCGTTCCGCAAGGCCGTGCCCGGCGCGATGGCCCGCCGCATCAAGGAAGCCCTCGCCCGGGAGGAATGGGGATACCACTGGTCCGGCGTTATGACCCACAAGACCCGGGAGGCGGCCACTCTTCTGACGAAGGTCCAGATATCCCCTTTTTTCCGTGTAGGGGCCCCCTCAAGCCGCCCCGTGGCCTATTCCGTCCAGTTCGACGACGTGACCGAGGAGCGCAGGAGATCCCTCAAGGACATGTTCTCCAGCCTGCTCCAGGCGTCCCTTATCAAGGACAACGACACCGGTAACCATGTCGTCCGGGTCAACCATTATTCCCGGGTGATCGCCGAATACATCTACAAGGACCCCCGCTGGCCCGAGGTGGACAAGGATTTCATCGAGGATATCGGTTTCCTGGCCGCCATGCACGATGTCGGGAAGATCGGGACGCCGGACGACATACTCAATAAAAACGGGCCCCTGACGGAATTCGAATGGAGCGTGATGAAGCAGCACACCATCAACGGGGCCTACATACTCTCGAGCTATCCCAATCCCATGGCCCGGGAAATCGCGAACTCCCACCACGAGTGGTGGGACGGCTCCGGGTATCCCTTCAACCTGGAGGGAAACGCCATCCCGCTTGCGGCCCGCATCGTGACCATCGCGGACGTCTACGACGCGCTCCGCATGCGGCGGAGCTACAAGCCCGCCTTCGACCACGCCACGGGGGGAGCACTTCGACCCGGACCTCCTGGATATATTCCTCCAGAAGCACGTGGAGTTCGACCATATCTTCAGCGACAACGCGGACAGTTCCGGCGGGGCCGAGGATCGGGCCCAGCTGGTCGAGGAGATGCGGACGATCGCTTCGTAGAGCCGGGGAAAGGACAGGCCGGGTTAGAGGGCCTTCCGGAAGGCCCTTCTGCGCTTGTGCTGGCGGCGTTCGAAATCCTTCCAGATGCTCTGAACCTCGTGGTTCGTTTCCAGTTCCGCGTTCGTCTCCGCGGTGAGGACCCCCGCCTCGATGCAGCTTTGAGCCAGGGATGTCATCAGGAAGGCTATCACGCCCCGAGCCTTGTATTCGGGACGGACGGCCACCAGGTACATGTCTATGGTCTTGGGTTTCCGCAGGGCCGAAAGTAGGTACGCCCAGCCGAAGGGGAAGAGAGATCCCCCGCACTTCTGCAGCGCCCGCGAGAGGCTCGGCATGGACACTCCGAAGGCCACGAGCCGCTCGTTCTCGTCCACGACCAACTTCGTAAATCTTGGGTCCACGAATCCGAGGTACTGCCGGATGTACCCGTCGATCTGCCGGTCCGATAGGACGTAGGTGCCGTAGAGCTCGGCATAGGCTTCGTTGATGAGGTAGAAAATCTCCTTGCCGTACCGGTCCACCAGGGTCTTCTTGGATTTCCACTCATACAAGTGTATCCCCGTCCGCTTCCGTATCAGCTCCTGTACCCTGTGGGCCTTCTCGGGAATCGAGGAGGGAGTCCGCACCTCGTACTCCAGCCAGTCCACTTCCTTGGCGTACCCCAGGCGCTGGATGTACTCACGCGCGCTGGACGTGCCGCCCAGCACAACCGC
>CAYTYG010000131.1:791-8435 GCA_964441515.1 uncultured Treponema sp. | reverse complement strand
CTTCTGTTTGATCAGGGCGGCCACCTGGGCCATGGAGGTGGCCAGGGGTTTGCCGGTGATAAAGTCCTGCGGGAAGATGGCCCCGTGGATGTCCGAGGTCTCTATGAACGTGAGCCTTAGGGGCTCGTCGGCGAATTTGTCGAAGCCGGCCGCGCAGGAGCCCAGGAAAAGCGCGGCGGCCAGTACCATCGCCGTCAGAACGCGGAACGAACGTTTCATGGATGCCTCCTTTTTGTTTGGCTTCCGCGGAACCGCGGAAAGCCGGAAACTATCATTATATAACAGGAGGTTTTTGGTTGTTAGCTAATTGTCGGGAATCCGTCTGTTTCCCCGGGGGAACGCGGTTCCGCGGACCCGCCGCAGGTCAATCCTTCCCGGTCTTGTCTTCCAGGAGCCGGTTCAGGAAGGCGATGCCCGACTCCAGCTCCCGCACCCGGGCCTGCCCTTCCAGGGCCTCTTTTTCCAGGGCTTCCACCCTCCGGGCAAGGTCCCGGAACTCCTTGGACCCCACGGAATGCTTCGCCTTGGCGGATTTCCCGGCGACATCCCCCACGACGGCTATCAGGGTCATCAGGGCCAGGCCGCCGACTATGACAAGCGCGATTCCCATACGGCATCTCCTTCCCGGGACAGTATAACCCCTCCGGGGCGGATTTCGGAACCCCGTTCCAGGTCAGGGGGCCCCGGGTTTCCCCTTCCCGGAGGCCCGGAAGCGCAGATCCGCCCGGCGGGCGGCCCTGTGGTCCCCGAGTTCCTCGCAGGCGTCCCGAAGGTTGAACCATGCGTCCGGGTAGTCCGGCCGCAGGGATACGGCCCGCTCGAAGGAGGAGCGCGCTTCCGGGAACCGGGAGTCTCCGAACAGGACGACCCCGAGGTTGTTCCACCCCTCGGGATAGGAGGGGTCAAGCCGGAGGGCCTGGCGGTACAGGGCTTCCGCCCCGGCCGCATCTCCGTCCTCCCAAGCAAGGAGCCCCAGGGCCGTGAGGATGTCCGCCCTCGGGCTTTCCGCGTCTAGGGCGTTCAGGAAGGCTTCCCGGGCCTCCTCCCGAAAACCCCGGGCCCGGAGCACCGTACCCAGGTTGTAGAGGAGGTCCTGGCTGCCGGGATCGAGGAGGAGGGCCTCGCGGAAGGCGGCTTCGGCCCCTTCCAGGTCCCCGGAGTCCGTAAGGGCGCGGCCCCGGGCGTCCCAATCCGCGGCGTCCATGGCTCAGCCCTTCCGGGGGACGACCGTCCAGCCCCAGGCTTCCACGGGGCGGCCCAGGACGCGTCTGCGGCGGTGGGTGTGGTTCAGGACGATCGAGACCTCGGAGCCGTCGGAACGGCGGCGGTCGACGATCTCCACGCCGTAGCCCGCGAAACGGGGGAAGAGCCCCGCGGACCGCAGGATGCGGCGATACAGGAGGAAGGTTCCGAGGGCGTCCGGGCTCGTTCCCACGTACCAGACGCGGCCCTTCCCCAGGCGGTTGACGGTGACGCAGGGAGCGCCCCGGTAGAACTTGCCCCGGTCCGTCCACCAGGCAGCGGGCTCCGCGGTCTCCGGCTCCAGGATGTCCGCCCAGACCTCCCCGTGGGCGGGGAGGGGCAGGCGCCCTACCCGTATCCGGGCCCGGGTGCGGTTTAGGGACTCGAAGCGCTCGATGCGCACCCCCGCGAGGGCCCGGAAAACCCCGGGCAGGGGACAGGAGACATTCCGGTTTTCCGGGGTTCGGGCCCCGGAGCGGTAGCCCAGGATCAGGGTGCCTCCCCGGTCCACCCATTCGGCCAGGCGCCGGGCGAAGTCCGGGTCCGCCATCTGGCAGAGTGGGAGGGAGATGATGCGGTAGCGGTCCAAGTCCACGGAGCGGACGCCGGCGACGTCCGCGTTCACGTTGAAAAGTACGAAGGGCGCGAACCACTTCGCGAGCTCCGCGTCCGGTCCGACTTGCATCCAATCGCCCTGAGGCCGGAGGAGCCCCAGGGACAGGTACTGTTCCCGAAGGAGGCGCGCGTCGTCCTTGGAATAGACGAGGCAGGCGGGGCTCTCGAAGGGAACGGAGGCCAGGGGGGAAAAGGCCCGGCGAGCCTCGGCGATGTTGTCCCGGAGTACCCACATGCGCTCGGTCTCTCGGTTGTCCGTGTCCAGGAGGCCGTAGCAGAGCTGTTCCTGGGCGAAGGGGGCGGTCCGCCAGCGGAAATAGACGATACGGTTCGCGCCCCGGGCTATCGCCTGGTTCGTCCACAGGGCCACCCGCTTCTCCGGGGGAAGGTGCCCAAGGCAGACGTGGCCCTGGATGCCGCTCATCTGCTCCATTACCGTGAAGGGGCGGCCGGGATGAAGATCCCGCACGTAGGACATCAGGAAGGACTGGAAAAGGTAGGGCAGGGGCTCGTCCTGGTCGCCCCAGACGGGGTAGTTGTCCCAGGACGCGAAGTCCATGCCCCGGGTGAGGTCCTCCATGTCCAGGGCCAGGGAAAAGGGGACGGGGAAGAGGTTCGTGGTGATCCACTTTTCCGGGGAGGAGTTTTCCCGCAGGATTTCCGTCTGCTCCCGGGCGAACCGAGCGGCGGTGCCGGAGAGGAAGCGGTCGTAGTCCAGGACAAGGGCCGGGTTGTGCCGGGTGGAGGGCTGCACCCGGGGGACCGGGACCTGGTCGAACCGGGAGACGGTGCGCCCCCAGAAGACGCTACCCCAGGCCTCGTTCAGGCTTCCCGGGGAAACGTATTTCCGCTCCAGCCAGGCGCGCCATTCCCGCTCGCAGTGGGGGCAGACGCAGCGGTCCGAGCCCTCGTGGCCGATCTCGTTGTCCACCTGGAAGCCGGCGATTTCGGGACGCTTCCCGTATCTCCGGGCCATCTCCCGGACGACGCGAGAAGACGCCGCCCGGTAGGCCGGGGAGTTCCAGCACCCCTCCCGCCTTGCCCCGAAGTCCCGCACCCTTCCGGAAGGGTGGACCTGGCGGGTCCCGGAGGGGTCCTCCGCCAGCCACGCGGGCATCGCGGCGGTGGGCGTCCCCAGGACTATAGAGATACCCCGGTCGGCCAGGATGCGGATCGCCTCGTCGAAGAGGGAGAAATCGAAGAGCCCGGGTTCGGGCTCCAGCACGCTCCAGGCGAATTCCATTACGCGGACAAGCTCGATCCCGAACGCCTTCATCCTGTCCGCGTCGGATTCCCAGAGAGACCTGTCCCACTGTTCGGGATACCAGTCGACCCCGAAGCTCAAGTCGACCACGTTGTCCTCCAAAAAGCTCGGAAAGGGACGCTCCCAAGGCCTCCGGGTCCGGGCGGTCCCGGGCTGGAGTTTATACCCTTATACTAACGCATGCCCGGTTTTTCCGAAATACGGCAGGCATCTCCCGTTAAGAAGCGGCGCCCCGAAGCCCGCCGGGGAAAGCGGCCGGCTTTTTCGGGACTCCCGCTAGCGGGTCTTGTGTAGGCAGGTCTCCAAGTAGAACCGGGACGCCCCGTCCCGGGGAAGGATCTCCAGGGCGCGCTTGAAGTAGTACGTCGCGTCCACGAAGGATTTCTGGTAGTAGCTCAGCATTCCCTGCTCGAAGAAGGTGTTGGCCTTCATCTTGAACTCGAAGGCCTGGTCGTGGGTGTCCCCGAACATCTCGAAACAGGATACCGGCGCGGCCTTGCCCTTCACCCGGACCTTTCCTATGAACCTGTACTTGAAGAGTCCCGGGTCGTCCAGGGACTTGAACGACTGCTCGCTGATCACCACGCCGATGTTGAAGGCCTTGGCGATGCTCTGGAGCCGGGAAGAGAGGTTGACGGAGTCGGAGATGACCGTGTTCTCCATCCTGTCCTGCACGCCCACCACGCCGAGCATCAGGGTGCCCGTGTGGATGCCTATGCCCATCTCGATGGGGCGATATCCCACGCTCGCGCGGTGCTCGTTGTATTCCACCACCCGGGACTGCATCTCCAAGGCGGTCCGGAGCGCCTGGTCCGCGCCCCCCTTGTCCGGGAAGAGGGCCATGATGGCGTCCCCCACGTACTTGTCCACGAATCCGCCGCTTTCCGTGATGAGGGGAACCATGCGGGCCAGGTAGGAATTGATGAAGGCGAAATTCTCCTCGGGGGTCAGCTCCTCGGAGAGCTTGGTGAAGGCCCGGATGTCGGAAAAGAAGATCGTCATCTCCTTCTCCACGTGATCCCCGAGACGGAGGTCCGTGATGTCCCTCTTCTGGAGGTACTCCATGAACTCCATGGGGATGAAACGCTTGACGGTGGTGGAGACGGAATCCACGTAGGCCGTGAGGTTTTCCGCCTCGTCGAAAGCCCGGCCCAGCTTCTGGATGAGGGTCAGGGCGGCCAGGAGGGCGAAGGCCCCCAGGGCCGCGGGCTCCAGGACGGCGGCCAGGAGCAGAGAGTCGCCGAACGCCCAGCGCGCCGCGAGGGAGGCCGCGAGGAAGAGCAGGGCGCCGAGGAAGTGTAGGGTGCTCGTTTTTCCCCGAAGCGCCAGGAACGCGCAATAAGCGGCCAGCGCCAGACAGAGCGCCCCGAACCACGCGACAGAGGCAATGTACGGTATTCCCAGGTATTCCGCGGGCATCCACGCGGCGGCCGCGACGGCCAGGGGCGGGGCCAGGACGGCCAGCCGGGCCGCGCCTTTGAGCAGCTTCGGAAAGAGCGCCAGCGCCAGGGCGGCCAGAAGGGCGCTCTGGATCGAAAGCGTGCATATGTACAGGCGATCCAGGGTCTCGGGGGGCAGGAAGTGCAGCCCCAGAACGGGGGCGCTCCGGACAATGTGGAAGGCCAGAGTGCCGAACATGAGCCCGGCCAGGGCCAGGGGGCCCTTTCCGCCGTGATAGAAGAGCGATAAAGCCAGGGCCGTCAGGGCGATCGTCCCGAACAGACCCAAAGCCGTCCCCGTCAGGACCGAAGCCATGGTTGTATACGCTTCCAGGTCCTTCGAGGATCCCGCCATGTACGGGGCGAACGCAAGGGGCGCGGACCCGGGGGACAGCCCCCCGGCGGGCACCTCGACTCGGATGAGCCCGGAGGATCCCCCTCGGAAGGGCACTCGTGCGGGGCCGAGCGGATGGGAGGCGCTCGCGGAGGAATTCCATAAGAGAACGTTGTCCTGGTAAACCGCCGAGACGTACCCGGGGAAGGGTACCAGGATCTCCCAGTCTCCGGGCGTCGACCAGGACGCTGAGCATCCATGAGGCGGGCCGGGACGGCGGGAGCGAGGGCTTCCCTGGGCGCAGGTGGACGGGAGCCGTATGGGTCTTCCCGTCCTCCAGCACGATCCACTCCCCCGTCATGGACGCCGCCCCGTCCGAATTCCGCAGGTCCAGGACGCCGTTCCTGGCTTTTACGTCCGCGGCCGGGGAACAGCCGGCCAGGAGCGAAAGCGCGGCAAGGGCCGGGATCCAACTTTTAATTCTCATGTTCCGCCTACTTAGTCTCAATCTATGGAATTGCGCTATCCTCATTATCGGCCGGGGGTGGGTACGGGAACAGGGGGCGAACGGTCAAGTCGAACACTTCGGCCCGCAACGACGGTTTGATCGATAAAAGAAGTTAATAGTACCAGAAATATAGTAAAATAACACCAATCTCGCATGACCTATTGTCAGCAGGTGATTTCTCTCTTATACTATCGAAAAGACGATATCTATATTTTTTTCTTCACACACAGGAGGAGATTCATGGCGGTAGCCCAAGTGGAGTTCTCCAAGGAGCTCGTCGGTTTCATCGAGGAGTGGAAGAAGAAACCCGGCAGCCTCATCATGATCCTGCACCGCATACAACAGGAATTCGGATTCATATCCCGGGAAGCCGCGGAAAAGCTGGCCCGGATGATCGATATGCCGATGGCGAAGATCTACGGCGTCCTAACCTTCTACCACTACTTCAAGACGACCAAGCCGGGCAAGAATCGGATAGCGGTCTGCCTGGGAACCGCGTGCTACCTGAAGGGCGGGCAGACCATGATCGAGGAGTGCCAGAGCATCCTCAACGTCAAGGAAGGCGAAGTGACCGACGACGGCCAGTTTTCCATCGATTCCGTCCGATGCGTGGGCTGCTGCGGGCTGGCTCCCGTCCTGATGGTGGGCAACGACGTGTACGGCAAGCTCACGAAGGAGCAGCTGCCGGAGATCATCGCAAAATACCGGAAATAACGGATGCATTTCTGCCTCTGCGATTTCGTTCTGGACATAACGCAGAACGCCGTGGAGGCGGGCGCTCGGAACATCGAGCTGGACCTTTTCGAAGGGGAAGGCCGGATTTCCGTGCGGGTGTCGGACGACGGCGGGGGGATGACGGAGGAGGAGCGCGCCCGGGCTCTGGATCCGTTCCACACGGACGGAACGAAGCATCCGGGACGGAAGGTGGGGCTCGGCCTCCCCTTCCTGGTGCAGGGCGTCCAGGCGGCGGGAGGCTCGTGGTCGATCGAATCCCGGAGGGGAAAGGGCACTACGGTGAGCTTTTCCTTCCCCGCGGACCACGTGGACACCCCTCCCCTGGGAGATGTGGCGGGGCTTTTCCGGTCCGTCCTGGCGTTCGACGGCGCGTATGGGATGCGCATACGGCGGCGCCGGGAAGCCGGATTCGGCGGACGGGAGGGGACGGAATACGAGCTGTCCCGCTCCGAGTTGGAGGAAGCGGCGGGGAATTTCTCCGAGGCGTCCTCCCTGATACTCCTGGGACGCTATCTGGAATCGCTGGAGCGCCCCGGAGACTGATCGTGGAACCATACGAGCATTTTTGGAGGAAGGAGAGGTTTCTATGGCAAAGATGACCCTTGAGGATCTCCGGAAGCTGCGCGACGTAAAGAAGAAGGACCTGGATCGCCGCGACGTGGAAGGGAAGAACATTCAGATCATAGTCGGTATGGGGACCTGCGGAATCGCCGCGGGGGCCAAGGCCACCTTCGACGCCATCCTGAAGGCCGTGGACGAGTTCCACCTGGAAAAGGACGTGCTGATACGGCAGACGGGCTGCATGGGGCTTTGCTACGTGGAGCCCACCGTGGAGGTGGCCATGCCCGGGATGCCCCCCACCATATACGGCAAGGTCGACGCGGAAGTGGCCCGCGAGATAGTCCGCAAGCACGTCGTGGAAAAGACGCTGGTGGAGAACCACATCTTCGACCGCCCCGCGGCGGACATAATTAAGAAGTAAGGCGGAGGTCCGACTCATGGCGTACAAGAACTTTATACTGGTCTGCGGCGGGACGGCGTGCGAATCCTCCAAGTCCGAGGAGATCTACAAGAACCTCGTGGCCGAGGCGGAGGCCCAGGGAGTCAAGAACGACGTCCAGATCGTGAAGACCGGGTGCTTCGGCTTCTGCGAAAAGGGGCCCATCGTCAAGGTGCTGCCCTCCGAGTCCTTCTACGTCGAGGTGAAGCCCTCGGACGCCAAGGAGATCATCGCGGAGCAGGTCATCAAGGGGCGGGAGGTCAAGCGGCTCCTCTACAACAAGGAAGGCCAGAAGGACCGCATCAAGGTGGAGGACATCGACTTCTACCAGAAGCAGTACCGCATCGTCCTGCGAAACTGCGGGGTCATCAACCCGGAGAAGATTGACGAGTATATCGCCCGCGACGGGTACAAGGCCCTGGAGAAGGTTCTCTTCGAGATGAGCCCGGACGACGTGATCGAGGAGCTCAAAAAAGCCGAGCTCCGGGGCCGCGGCGGCGCGGGCTT
>CAYTYG010000131.1:447-773 GCA_964441515.1 uncultured Treponema sp. | reverse complement strand
AGGGCGCCCCGGGCGAGACGAAATACGTCGTCTGCAACGCCGACGAGGGGGATCCCGGCGCCTACATGAACCGCTCCACGATAGAGGGCGATCCCCATTCGGTCATCGAGTCCATGATCGTCTGCGGACATACGATAGGCTCCCACGTGGGGTATATCTACATCCGCGCGGAGTATCCCCTGGCCATCGAACGCCTCAAGATAGCCATCGCCCAGGCAAAGGAGTACGGACTCCTGGGCAAGGATATCCTGGGCTCCGGCTTCGATTTCGAACTGGAGATACGGCTCGGCGCGGGCGCCTTCGTCTGCGGCGAGGAGACGGCCCTC
>CAYTYG010000131.1:0-437 GCA_964441515.1 uncultured Treponema sp. | reverse complement strand
GCCCGTGCCCAAGCCTCCCTTCCCGGCCTACAAGGGGCTTTGGCAGTGCCCGACCGTCATCAACAACGTGGAAACCTTCGCGAACGTCTCCGTCATTCTCGTGAAGGGATCGGACTGGTTCTCCAAGATCGGCACGGAAAAGTCCAAGGGTACGAAAACCTTCGCCCTGACGGGCAAGATCAACAACTCCGGCCTGGTGGAGGTCCCCTTCGGAACGACCCTCCGGGAGATCATCTTCGACATCGGCGGCGGCATCCGGGGCGGCAAGAAATTCAAGGGAGTCCAGACGGGCGGCCCCTCCGGCGGGATCATCGTGGAGAAGGACCTGGACCAGCCCATCTCCTACGAAAGCCTCACGGCCCTCGGATCCATGATGGGCTCCGGCGGCATGATTGTAATGGACGAGGACGACTGCGTCGTGGATATCGCCAAGTTCT
>CAYTYG010000130.1:0-8476 GCA_964441515.1 uncultured Treponema sp. | reverse complement strand
GGCTCCTCGTAATGAGGTTGGCCGCGGCCCGGGCCATCTCCATGGTCGGGCGCTCAAGCCCTTCCCGGACCCCTTCCAGCCGGGCGTCTATGGTCGGCCGAATGCCGACCTTGGGAAGCGAATCCTTATACCGGTACTGCGCGTTCCGGGTCTCGAAATCTTCCATATCGCGTCCTCCTCGTCGAAATTTAGCGGCCGATCGTCCTTTCGGCCGTCCCCGCGTTCGCCTCATCGACGGATAAAATCCCTGCGGTCTTCATGCCGGATAAGCCTTGTCTTGAGCCGGATCGTTACGGGCTCATAGGGGCCCGGCTCTTGCACTCGCTTCAGTATGAGGGAAGCGGATATCTTTCCCAGCTCCGAAATGGGCTGCTGTACGGAGTACCTGCAATACCGGAGAAGGGGAGAGTAGGGCATCTCGTCGAAGGCCGAAAAGACGATACGATTGGACCGTTCGCTTCGTTCTGTTATCAGGTAATTCGTGGCTCCCACGTGGGTGAACGCGTTTACCAAAAACCATGCGTCCGGGGAATCCGCCCTCTGCATCATCTCCTGCATCGCGTGGTAGCCGAACGGCTGGGTAGGAGGTCCAAGGCGGATGAACTCTTCTTCTATCGCGAGGCCGGCGGATTCCAGGGCCTTTTTATACCCGGTCAATCTTTCCCTCGAGGTGAGGATGTCCTCCCAGCCTCCGATGAAACCTATCCGCCCGTATCCGTCTTTTATCAAGGCCTCCGTCGCCAGGTACGCGCCTTCCTCGTTTTCGGCGAGCACGGAATCGGCCGTGAAATCCGTGACGTTCCGGTCCACAAAGACGATGGGAATATCGAAATCCTTGAGAACGGAAAAATGGCTCCCCCGGTCGCTGGAAGGAATGACGACGACGCCGTCCACAAGCCGTTCCGCCAGGTGCTTGAGCCTCTTCATCTCCTCTTCCATGGAGTTGTGCGACATGGACACAACGAGGGAATACCCGCGCGCCGACAGCTCGCGGTCCAGGCTTTCCGCGATGTACATGAAGAAATCGCCATCTACGGAGAGCCTTGGAGTCATCAACGCGATCGTGTCCGTCTTGTTCGTCTTCAGGCTGCGCGCGGCGTAGTTGACCTTGTACCCCAAGGCTTCCATGGAGGAGAGCACCCGGTCCCGGGTCGCCTGTATCACCCGGCTGTCGTCGTTCAGGACGCGGGAAACCGTGGCGATGGACACCCCGGCGCTTTTCGCCACTTCCCGAATCGTGACCTTCCGGTTCTTCATTTCGCGCCGCCCCGCCCGTGGTTTCGTTTCATACGGGGATGACGCCTTTCTTGATGATGATGTTTCCGTACTTTACCGTTTCCCCGGTCATCACGACGGCGAAGGCCTTGCGGGCCCTCTCGTAAAACGCGAACCGCTCGATCCTCTCTATGGGAGGCGTACCGGGCCGATGCCGGTCGACGACGGACCTGTATAGCTTTTCGACGGCGGGATCCAGCGAGTCCCCGCGGGTCGGCTGCATCATGACCAGGGGCGCGTCGACATAATCGTCCAGGTTGATGAGCCGGAGTATTCCCTCGAGCAGATCGGGTATCCGGATTCCGTCCGCCCGGATTACCCTGGAATTGAGGGAGTCGCCCGTGAAGAACGCGTCCGCCAGGACCAATTCGTCGCCGTGACCCATTATAAAGAGCGTGGACAACAGGTCGGGCGAGATACAAGGATGAATTCCGATCAGCATGCCGTCCCTCCTTCCCGATTCAGCCGGGCCCGGTTCCCCGGTCAGGCGCCCGCCCGCCGCGGACGGGCGGCGTGCCCCGGGTGCGGCGGAGGGCCGGATATTCCTTCTCGATTTCGGCCAGTGTGGGCGGATCCGCCCCTTCCCGTGTGCAGTTCAGGGCCGCGGCGGAAGACGCGAACCGCAGCAATCGGACCAGATCCCCCCTGTCCAGCCGTTCGAGAGAATCCCGCGTGATCATGCCGCTTTCGTCCAGCGAAGCCAGTATCGCCGCGTGGTACGTGTCCCCGGCGCCGATGGTATCCGCGACGGCAACGGGGACCGCGTCGACCCTCGCTTTCGCCTTCCGTGTGCGAGCGACGCTGCCCTTCTCTCCATGGGTGATGAAAACGACCGATACTCCAAGGTCCAACAGGCGGGTGGCTGCCTTGTCGAAATCCGACGAGCCGTAGATCCACCGGAGATCGGAATCGCTGGCCTTCAAGATTCCGCAGCATCCGCAGACATCCTCGAACATCTCCCGGAAAGCATCCCTGTCCGGAATGAGGGACGGCCGCACGTTGGGGTCGAAGCTCACGAGGAGATTCCCGCTCTCCCGTTGTATCAATCCGCGTATCGTCGAGGCCGACGGCTCCTGCAGCATCGATATCGAACCCGCCAGGAGGAAATGGGACCCCCTCGGGAGGGAGGCCGGGATGTCCTCCGGGGTCAGGGAAGAATCCGCGGAGCCGGAGGAATAGAAGGCATAGCGATTCTCCCCGTCCGGCCCCTTTTCGAAAAACGCCAGGGTCGCCGGAAGGCCGCAGCGGACGACCAGGTCCGTACGGACGCCGTTTTCCGCCAGGCGGCCGAAGAGCTTGTCGCCCAGAAAATCGTCGGAGATTTTACCCAGGTAGAAAACCCCGGATCCAAGCCGGGCGCCCGCGATCGCGCTGTTGTACGGGCTTCCCCCGGGAGCCGCCCGGAAGCCTCCGTAGGGGAACCTTTCAAGACCCGGAATCGGGACAAGGTCAACGAGATTTTCGCCGCAGCATACGATCAAAATCCGTCTCCGTGTTAAGACTGGGTGCGGGTTCCCGCCCATTCCGCTCTGTGCGAACGGGCGGGATTCCATCCTCTCCCGAACGTCAGTTACTGGTACAGGACGGCCTTTACCTTGGGGTCGTCGATGTTGCTCTTGTCGTAATAATAGAATCCGGTGTCGATGAACTTGGGGATCTTCTCTCCCTTGACCGCCTTGAGTGCGTACTCGACCGTCTTGTAGCCTATCCCTACGGGATTCTGCGTTATGGCGCCCGCCATCTCGCCGGAGCGGACGGCGGCTATCTGCTGGGCTCCGGAATCGTACCCGATCACGACGATCTTTCCTATCTTGCCCATCTCCTTGACGCCGTTGAGCACGCCGATGGCGGAACCCTCGTTGGCCCCGAAGAATCCCTTAAGCCTGGGGTGGGACTGGATGATGGCCTTGGCGAGATCGGTGGATTTGAGGTGGTCGCCGCCGCCGTACTGCACGCTGACGATCTTGATCTTGGGGTATTTCTCCTTGATGCGGTTCACGAAACCGTCCCGCCGGTCGATGCCCGTCCGGCTGGTCTGGTCGTGGACGATCACGGCTATCTCTCCCTCGTTGTTGATCAGCTTCGCCATCATGTCGGCCGCGTAGGCCGCGGCCGCGACGTTGTCCGTGGCGCAGGTCGTTAGCGGGATGTCGCTGTCCACGCCGGAGTCGAAGGCGATCACGGGGATCCTGGACGCGGCGGCCTTTTTCAGGTAGGGAATGGCGGCCTTGCTGTCCAGGGCCGCGAAACCGATGGCCGACGGCTTTTTCGCGAGGGCGGCGGAAAGCATGTCGATCTGCTTGTCGACCATCGCTTCGGATTCCGGGCCCTCGAACGTGACGGACACGTTGAAATCCTTGGCCGCCTGCAGCGCGCCTTCCTTCACGGCCTGCCAGAACTGGTGCTGAAAACCCTTGGATATCAAGGGAATGTAGACGGACTGGGCGAAGACCCCGCTTGCCGTGCTGAACAGGAGCAGCGCCGCAACAAGCATCGACAGAACTCTTCCGTTCTTCATAGCGACCTCCTTGACAGATCTAACCGTACTCCTAACGGAAACGGCTTGAACCACGACTAATCGCGCTTCCCCCGATGCCGATCGACGGGTGGGCCGGGAGCGCCTCATTTCTTCCTTCGCAGGATGTCCAGGTACACCGCGAATACTATGATCACCCCGGTTGTCACGATCTGCCATTCCTGGGGTACGGAAAGTATCCTCAGACCGTTGGTAAGAACGCTCATGATGAACGCCCCGATTATGGTCCCGAGTATGGTGCCTTCCCCGCCCGAGAGGGAGGTTCCCCCGATGACGACCGCCGCGATCGCGTCCAGCTCGTATCCCTGCCCCAGGGCGGGCTGCGCCGAGTTGAGCCGGGACGCGATGAGTATCCCCGCGATTCCGCAGACGGCTCCCGACACTATGTAATCCGTTATCTTCCAGCGGTCGGTGTTCACGCCGGACAATCGGACCGCTTCCTCGTTGGATCCAATGGCGAAGGTATACCGGCCGAAGGCGGTCTTGTTCAGGGCCACGCTCGCCAGGACGGCGACCAGGAAGAAAATTATCACCGCGTTGGGCACCTGGAATCCTTCCATGAAACCGAACAGCGTGCCCATGGATATCTGGCTGAAGGACGGGGCGTCGGTGAAGTAGATCGGCTTGCTCTGCGCCATTATCAGCGAGAGGCCCTTGGTGAGCATGTTCATCCCGAGGGTCGCGATGAAGGGAGGGATCTTCAACTTCGCCACCAACAGTCCGGAAAAAAAGCCGCAGGTCATTCCCGTCACGATAGCGGCGACGATGCCCAGGGGGACGGGCATGTGAAGATTCACGACGACTTGGGCCGCCATCACGGAACAGAAGGTCATCATGGTCCCGACGGACAGATCGATGCCTCCCGTTATTATGATGAAGCTGACGCCGACGGCCAGCACTCCGTTGACGGCGGTGGCGAGCATGATGGCTATCAGGTTGTCGGCTTGGAAGAAATTGGGCGAGGCAAAGGAGAAGACAAGGATAAGCAGGATCAGGCTGGAAAACGCGAAGAGCTTCTGCTTGGCCGTGGCTGAAGATGTTTTCCTGGCCATGGACTTATCCAAAATAAGTTTGTCCGACATATTCCTTCCTTAACCCGTCAGCACGCCGCCTGGGTCATGGTCTCGCGCTGGGTCGCAAGCCTCATAATCCTCTCCTGCGTCGCCTCGGACGCGGAAAGCTCCCCGGTCACTTTCCCCTCGCACATGACGAGTATCCGGTGGCTCATGCGCAGTATTTCCGGCAGCTCCGAGGAGATCATGATGATGGTTTTGCCGTTGCCCGAAAGCTCCTGGATCAATCTATAGATCTCCTGCTTGGCCCCTACATCGATCCCACGGGTGGGTTCGTCGAAGAAAAGGATGTCGCAATTCCGTATGAGCCACTTGGCCACGACGACCTTTTGCTGGTTGCCCCCGGAGAGGAATTTTACTTTCTGGTACAGGCTGGGAGTCTTGATGGAGAGCTTTTCGATGGAGCCCCGCGCTGCGGCGTTCAGAAGGCCGGAACGGATAAATCCCCCGAATCCGGTAAAGAAATCGATGGACGCCAATCCGACGTTCGTCTGCACATCCATCCCGACGGCCAGTCCGAAACGCTTGCGGTCCTCGGAAAGGTATCCTATCCCGTGGCGGACCGCGTCCGACGGGGTCCGGATATGCACCTTTTCGCCCCGGACCCATATCTCCCCGGATTCGACGCGGTCCGCCCCGAATACCGCGCGCGCGGCTTCCGTACGCCCGGCCCCCATAAGTCCGGCGATGCCGAGGATCTCGCCCCTGCGAGCCTCGAAGGACACATTCTTCAGGATCCTGCCGCGGGAAAGGCCGACAACCTTCAATACGACGTCCTGGTTGTCCGTCCGGACCCCGGAATCGACGGTCTCCTGGGTTTTCCTTCCGACCATGAGGGCGATGACCTGGTCGAGATTCGAGGCCCCGATGTCGAGCGTGTCGACATGCCGGCCGTCCCGAAGGACCGTGATTCGATCCGATATCCGGAACAGCTCGTCCATCCTGTGGGAGATGTAGACTATTCCGACGCCCTTGTGTTTCAACTTTTGGATGACATCGAACAGTTCGTCGATCTCGGCTTCGTTCAGCGCGGCGGTGGGTTCGTCCATGATGAGGACCCGGGCGTCGTAGGAGAGCGCCTTGGCTATCTCAACCATCTGTTGTTTCGCTATGGTGAGTTCCCCCATCTTCGTGCGGGGGTCGATGTCCATCTTCAGCTTCTTGAAAAGATCCCGGGCGTCCTCATTCAGCTTTTTCTCGTCAAGAAAAAACCCGCCGAACTTCCGGGGCTCCCGGCCTATGAAGATGTTCTGGGCTACGGTCAGGTGGTTCATCAGATTCAGTTCCTGATGAATGATGGAAATCCCGTAGCGCTGCGCCGCCTTCGGGTTGGGAATTTCGACGGGTTTCCCGTCGATCCGGATCTCGCCGGAGCCTTTCTGGTAGACCCCGGAAAGAATCTTCATCAGGGTGGATTTTCCCGCCCCGTTTTCGCCTACGAGGGTGTGGATTTCTCCAGGGTATAGGTCGAAGCTGACGTCTCTCAGGGCTTGAACGCCGGGAAAGGACTTGCTGAGATCCCTCAACTGGATAAGCGGTTCCGCCATGGATGTCTCCCCTGGATTCATTCAGCATGGCGAATGTATACGTTTACATTCGATGAAGTATTATCCGACAGGTTCCCGGATCTGTCAATTGAAAAGGAGCCGGATCCCCTTGACCCGATTTATAACGAACTTTCGAAGCTCGACGGGATCACCCTTGATATCCGGGAAGTATGGAAACTCCACACATGGCGCATCTCCTTGGAATCGGAAAAGACGCGCGGAATTCTCGTAAAACAGGTTACGGTTGATCATTACCCGGAATCGGGGAAAAGGCCTCGCCACCCGAATTTCTAAAAAATCGGTTTGAGCGACGGTTCACCCTGTAAAGGCGCGAAAGGCCGATACGGCGGGATTTCGACATTTTTCTATCGATAGTTCTTGACCCTGTATTTACTACAGGCTTCATGCTCCCCTCCGTCGGACCCCGACGGGCCCGAAAACCAAAGGAGACCTGGGAAATGAAGCACAAGCGTTTTCTCTTCCTGGCCCTGGGGGCCTTCCTGTTTATCCTGGTCGGATGCGGCACGACGGGAGGCCGGAGTACCTCCCCCGCGGCCGGAACCTACACGGCCGTCAAGACGGGATTGAACGGCGACGTCAAGGTGGAGGTCGTCATCGCCGACGGCGCGATCTCGTCGGTCAAGGTGCTGGAATCCTCGGAGACCCCGGCCCTGGGCGGGGAAGCCATGGAATCCCTGGCCGGGAAGGTCGTTGCGGACCAGAGCGTAGCCGTGGACTCCGTAGCCGGGGCCACCTACAGCAGCGAGGCCTTGTTGGCGGCCGTGGAGGACTGTCTTCTCCAGGCAAAGGCCGACATCAAACGGTATAAAAAAACGAAAACCCGCGCCGCGGGCGCGGAGACAGTCCTGCGGGCCGACGTGGTCGTCGTGGGGGCGGGCGGGGCGGGAACCAGCGCCGCCGTTACCGCCGCGGAACACGGCGCGACGGTTATACTCCTCGAGAAAACCGCCGTACCGGGCGGTACTACGGCCAACGGGGGGGGCTTTTTCGCGGCGGATTCCCGGAAGTCCCGGGCTCGCGGGGAGAAGCCCGTGGACGTGGACTTCCTCTTCGCGAAATACATGAAGGAAATGGCGTGGCAGGCGGACGCGAACCTCGTGCGGCAGTTCCTCGAACTGTCCCGCAGCACCGCGGACTGGCTAGAGGATCGGGGTTTTGTCTTCCATAAAACGGAACACGCGGTTCAACAGAGCCACGAGGCCGGCTTCAACGGCTACCACAAGTACGACGACTTCACGAAAACCATGTCCCAGTTCAAGGCCCTGCTCGAGAAGACCAGTCAGGACCACTCCTTGACCGTCTACTACTCGACACCGGCCACCGACCTCGTCCTGGACAAGGACGGTACCGTCCTCGGAGTCCTGGCCGCTTCTCCGGACGGGACACGGATCAAGGTCCTGGCCAAGTCCGTCGTCCTGGCCACGGGTGGCTTCGTGGGAAACACCGAGATGGTCAAGGAAGCCCTCGGCGGCGTCAGCTTGACACCCGCGGGATACAACACCAACAAGGGCGACGGAATCGTCATGGCGTGGGACGCGGGCGCCGCCCGACGGGGGTTTGATGTCATGCTGGCCCATACCTTCAACGTGGCGGGCTCCCGGGACGTAAAGGGAGATTTCCCCGGCATGGGCATGTACTACGGAACCAACTCCATAGCCTACCTGGCCACCGTCCCATGGCTCAACGCCCAGGGGCGGAGATACGCCAACGAGGACATCGTCTACGACCGCGCCCTCTCCACCAACGCCCTCATGGCCCAAGGCGACTACGCCTGGTTCCTCTATACCGGGGAGATGCTCGACAAGCTCGAAACCCGGGGCGCGGGCGCCCTCGGACTCGAGGAATCCGTTGCCATGGGCCCAATGCCCGACATCACCCCCATCAAGTCTCCCTGGAAGGGCGTCAAGGCCATAGCCGAGCAGCTCGTCCAGAAGGGTTACGTGAAGAAAGCGGAAACCCTCAAGGATCTCGCGAAGCTGACCGGGATGGACCCCGAGATCCTCGAACGATCGATCGCCCGCTAC
>CAYTYG010000129.1:0-8609 GCA_964441515.1 uncultured Treponema sp. | reverse complement strand
CCGGAAGTGAACAGGGGGTTGGCCTTGTTCTCCCGTCCGCCGTAGATGAAGGTCTTGTCCTTGGACAGCTCGTAGATGGTCGATAAGTGCTTGAGCGTCAGGGGGGTGTTGAAGACCAGCTTGGTGTCCAGGCCGTCGAAGCCGTTGTTCTTGGAGCCGAAGCTCTGGTTGTGCCAGGCGGAGAAGTTCTCCAGCTGTATCCAGGATATCCAGTTCGTGGAGAAGCCGCCCTCCATGCCGGAGGCCTTGAGCTTCTTGGCCACCTCGAAGAACTCGGGCCATGTGGCGGGGGGCTTGTCGGGGTCCAGGCCGGCCTTACGGAAGGCGTCCTTGTTGTAGTACATGACCGACGTGGAGGAGTTGAAGGGCAGGGAGAGCATCTCCCCCCTGGAGGTGGAGTAGTAGGAGGTGATGGTGGGGATATAGACCTTGGGATCGAATTTCTGTCCCGCTTCCTTCATCAGCTGGTAGACGGGCTTGATGGCTCCCTTGGCGGCCATCATGGTGGCGGTCCCTACCTCGTAGACCTGGATGATGTGGGGAGGCTGGCCCGCGCGGAAGGCCGCTATGCCGGCGTTCATGGTGTCGCTGTAGGATCCCTTGAAGACGGGGACGACTTTATAGGCAGTCTGCTCGGCGTTGAACATGTCCGCCAGCTTCTGCACCATTTCCCCGTTGCGGCCGGTCATGGCGTGCCACCATTCTATCTGGACCTGTCCAAATACAAGGGTGGAAGAGAGCGCGAGCGCGAGAACCAACAGCACGTATCGTTTCATTCTCAGCCTCCTTGAACTTTTCGTCCGCCCCCAGGGGCGGAAACGCAAACACCAGTGTAAGCCCGGATCGTTGTGCGCGCAACAGGATTGTGTCAGGGATCCGTCAGGAAGAAGTCGGTTGTGCCCCGGAAACCCCGGCCTTTCAACTATGAAAACTTCGGCGAAGGTCGGGCGCCCGGGCCCCCGCCTTTCGGCGTCAGCGGATCTTGACGAAGACGACCTTTCCAAGCCCCAGGTAGGCGGCGCCGGCCTTCGTCGCGGAGAATACGCTGAATATGCCGTAGTTTTTCCTCTGGAAGGCGCCGGCGGACAGGGAAGCCATGCCCTTGCCGATGCCGCCCAGGACCTTGCCGACCCCCCCCGCGGGCGCCGCGGCCGCGGCCTTGTTGCCGTACCATTCCGAGAAATCCTTGCCGGTGGGATTCGTGACGAACAGGAGGGCCAGGATGGCCGCGATGAGGACGACGGGAACCAGACTTCTCATTCAAAACTCCTTTGGGGCTTTGCCGCAGTCTACCCTTTTCCCAGAAGGATAACGCCCCGGGCTTTCCGGCGCAAGGCGAGCCTATCGACAGGCTCCCCGCCCGGGATTATGCTTTTCCTCATGATCTATGATCTGTCCCCCGGCTCCCGCGTCCTGGTGGATTCCTCCGCCCTGGTCTACATGATCGAGGACGTCCCGAGGCGCGGCCCCGCGGTGGCCGCCTTCCTGAACGATCTGGACGCTTCGGGCGGGAAGCTCTTCGCCTCCGTCCTGGTCATGACCGAACTCCTGGAGCGTCCCCTGGCTCGGGGCGACAAGGAGCTGGTCCTCCGGTACCGGAGGTTCCTGGCGGATTCCTCCCTCCTGGTACTGGTCCCCGTGGACGCGGAGGTGGCGGAGCGGGCCGCGGGCCTCCTGGCCCGGGGGGGCATGGGATCGAAGGCCGCGGGCTTCCCCAGCCTGCGGCCCGGAAATCCGGGTTCGTCCCGCTTCGGACTTTCCTTCGCGGACTCTATCCACCTGGCTACGGCCCTGGTCCACAAGGCCGACGCGATCCTGACCAACGACGAGGTTTGGCGGGAGCTGCCGGAAGCCCCGACCGTCTATCTGGTGGACGAGCTGGCCGCGGATCTAGAATGACCCTGCCGGAAAGCCACCCCGGCGCGTCCCTGGTGGCGGAGCAAGCGGGGATCAACCTCTATTCCGAGCATTCCCTCCACGATCAGGTGAAGCGCAGCCTGGCCGGTCCGGGGGACCGTCTGGAGGCGTCCGTGGCGGGTCGGGTGGTGGACCTGGCCAAGGAGGACGGCGAGGTCGTGGAAGTCCAGACCCGCAACCTGGCGGCCCTACTGCCCAAGGTCCGCGCCTTCTCCGGGGCGGGCATCCGGGTCCGGGTCGTTCATCCCGTGCCCGAGCTTCTCCATATCCTGCGGCGGGACCCGGAGTCGGGAAAGATACTATCCCGCAGGAAGAGCCCGAAGCGGGGGGACGTCTGGAGAGTCTTCGACGAGCTCGTGAAGGCCCCGGGGCTCATCGCCCGGCCCGGGGTCTCCGTGGAAGCCCTCCTGGTGCACGCCACGGAGATACGGGTGCGGGACGGCACGGGATCCTGGCGCCGGCGCGGCGACCGGACGGAGGACAGGATACTGGACGCCGTCGTGGGGGGAGCCTGCTGGGAGACCGCCGAGGACTGGCTGTCCATCCTCCCCCCGGGTCTCCCGCCGCCCTGGTCGTCCGAGTCCCTGGGCCGGGCCCTGGGGCTTCCGCCCCCCCGGGCCCGCAAGATACTATACTGCCTGGCGCGGGCGGGCCTCCTTGAGGAGGCGGGGCGCAGCGGGAGGAGAAAGCTCTACCGGCGCGCCGGGGGATAAACGTGAAGGCCCTGTACGATTCCCACATGCACCTCCTTACCCTGGGGCATCCCAGCTTCCTCTCCTTCCTGGAAACCCTGCGCCGGCGGGGCTTCGAGCAGATCTGGTCCCAGATAGCCTCCCCGGGCTACCTGATCGGCACCCTCTTCTTTCGGGGCGGACAGGCGACGCGCAATATCCTGGCGGTCGTGGAGAACGACGTCGCGGGCATTCTTGAGCTCATCGAGGACGATCTGGCCGGGGCCTTCCGGAAGCCCGGGGATCCTCCGCCGCTCCTGCGGGACGGGAGGATGCTCCTCTGGGGGCAGGAGTACGACCGCCTGGTCCTGGAGCCCATGCTGATGGATTTCCAGGCCGCCCACGCCGGCCCCGCGGACTGCTACTACGACCGCCCGCCCGCCAAGCCCATGGCCTCCCAGGTGGACGACGTCCTGGAGGGCCTGCGGGAATACCGCCGGCGCCGCCCGGACGGCTTTCTGGTGGTTCGCCCCTTCCTGGGCATACATACCCATCACTACGACCGGGAGGGGCTACGGGCCCTCCTGGCGCGGGCGTTCCGGGGCTTCCACAGGTCCGAGTCGGGGCACCGGGACGCCTGGAGGTCGAGCCTGCGGTATTCCGGGAACCCGGACCGCCCGGGCCGCGGGGCCTTCGCCGGGGTCAAGGTCTATCCCCCCCTGGGCTTCGATCCCTGGCCCGAGGACGACGAGGAGAGGGAGAAGCGGCTCCTGCTCTACGGCTTCTGCGCCCAGAACCGCGTCCCCATCGTCTCCCACTGCGACGACCAGGGTTACCGTACCATACCCCTGGAGGAATCCCTGCGGAACACCTCACCCGGCCGGTGGCGTCCCGCCCTGGACGCCTTCCCGGACCTGGAGGTCTGCTTCGCACATTTCGGCCAGCAGTACATCCGGGGGCCCGGGGCCCCGCCCCCGGGGGAGTGGGCCGACGAGATCGTGGACATGATACGGGAGCGTCCTGGGGTCTGGACGGATTTCTCCTTCGACGGGGCGGAGGAAGGGTATTACGCGGCCCTGGCTTCCCGCCTGGACGCCCTGGACCGGATAACCCGGGAGCGTGTGGAGCGGTACGGACTTCCCCCTGTGCCTCATGAAAACGCGCTCCTATTCCGACTACTGGAGGACCTTCCTGGAATCCCCCCTGTCCGAGCGCAGGAAGCGGATGTTCGCCGTCGAGAACGGCGAGGCCTTCCTGAACGGGGGCTGAGGCGCGTCGCTCCGGCCTGTCCCGGTATCCCGGCTCCTCTCAGGCCCCGGATTTCCCGTCGAGCCAATCCTCGAGCCTTCCAAGGGCTTCGGGCATGGAGGCGCGTCCATAGCCTATGCGGAAGTGGCGCGGGTCGTAGCCGTAGTACTTCCCCGGCAGTAGAAGAACCCCCGCCTCGCGTACCAGGCGGAGTATCGTCTCCTCCGAGTCCCGGGCGCCCTTCATGCGGGGGAAGCCGATGGAGGAGCCCTCGGGCTCCGTCCATTCCGCGAAATCCGGACGCCGGGCGAAGAAGGCCCTCAAAAGGCCCAGGTTGGAATCGATGATGTCCCGGTTCCTCTCCACAAGGGCCGGCAGGTTGCGGACCGCGGCCTCCGCCAGGACCTCGCTGGGGCCGGAGGAGCAGATGGAGTTGTAGTCCTTCACCTGGGCCGTCGCGTCCAGGAGATCCTTCCGGCGGGAGGCCAGCCAGCCTATCCGGAGCCCCGCCAGGCCCGCGTGCTTGGAAAGGACGTCCAGGGCAACGCCGTTTTCGTAGGCGTCCCGGACGGAGGGAAGACGGCGGGAGGGGTCCCGCTCCAGGCGGCGGTACACCTCGTCCGAGAGGATCACCGCCCCAACCCGGCGGGCCGACCGGACGATCGCGTCGAACTCCTCCCGGGTGGGAAGGCCCCCGGTGGGGTTGTGGGGTGCGTTTAACGCTATGAGCTTGGGGTCGGGCTCGGAACGAAGTATTTTATCCAGGTCCTCCGGGTCCAGGCGCCATCGGCCTTTCTCCGGGCGCCACTCCCAGGGGATTACTTCGCATCCCAGGGCCCGGGGTATCTCCGCCAGGGACTGATAGGCGGGGAAATTTACCACCACCCGGTCCCCGGGCTTCAGGAGGGCGAGGCAGAGGTTGAGGATTCCCTCCTCCGCCCCCGAGTGGACCAGGATCTCGCCGGGGTCCGCCCCCGGATACTCCGCCGCCAGGGCCCGGCGCAGGGAGGGCGCGCCCCGGGTCTCGGTGTACCCCAGGCGCAGCCCGGCAAGCCGCTCCCCCAGGCCCGGGTCCAGGGCCTCCAGGTCGGCTACCGTCACGCTCTCGCAGTCCGAGGAGCAAAGGAGCCAGGGAGCGGAAAACTCCCATTCCGCGAAAAACCGTTCCAGCTTGAAGGGCTCGAAGAAGGGCATACCGTTCCTCCGGGGGATGGAAATCCGCGGCCAGTATACCACGGGACCCCGGGCTTTACTTCAAGAGTTCCATACCTTCGAATTTCCTGTAGAGGGTCAGCTCCTCGAATATCTCCGTCCAGGCCCCGGGGCCGTCGACGATTGTCTCCGAGAGTATCCGGCCCAGGCCCGGCCCCAGCATGAAGCCCTGTCCGCACATCCCCACGGCCAGGAGGAAATTGTCCAGCTCCCTCGGGTATCCCACGATGGGAAGCCCGTCCGGGGTCATAGGGTAGCAGCCCCTCCAGGTCCTCCGGACCTTCAGGTTTCGGAGGCGGGGATAGAGTTCGAGCATGCGCCGTACGCAGAGGGGGAGGAATCCGGAGGTGTTGTCCCGGTCGTTTCCCCAGATCTGGGGGTTGGGGGTTATGCAGAAAACCACCTGGCCGGTTTCCGCCTGGTAGAAGTAGTAGTTCCCGGACTTGTCGTCCCCCCGCATGTCCACCACCATGGGCTCCATGAAGCGCCGCACGGGCTCCGTCACCCCGCCTTCGTGGCAGTCCGGGTGCACGGGAAGCTCCAGGCCCGCGAGGTTCCCGACCTCCGAGGCCTCGGCCCCCGCGGCGTTCACGAAGACCCCCGCGGAATATTCCCCGGCGTCCGTGCGGAGGCTCCGGATCCTTCGGCCATCCTTCTCCACGCCCAGGACGGTTTCCCCGAAGCGGAAGTCCGCCCCGGCCTCCAGGGCCAGCCGGTGGAAGGCCGTGGATACCGCCAGGGGGGAGGCGAAGCCGTCCCCGGGGCTGTAGGTCCCTCCCCTGAGGCCCTCGGGATTGATCCCCGGGCAGAGCTCCCGGACCCGGCCGGGCCCCACCCAGTCTATGTCCAGCCCCGCCGCCTTCTGGAGCACGAGGAGGTCCCGGAAGGACGCTTCCCGGCTTTCGTCGTAGGCGACGAAGAGGTAGCCGCCCGGGCGCCACTCCACGTCCGGGCCGGGAGCCTCGGCCAGGTCCCGGACGATCTCGAGGGAGAGCCGGCATATCCGGATCTTCGCGGGGTCGGAGTGGGTGGCCCGGATGCCCCCGATGGCCGCGCGGTTCTGGCCGCGCCCCCAGGACGCTTCCTTTTCCAGGACCCGGACCGAGAGGCCCTTTTGGGCGCAGTAGCAGGCCAGGGGAACCCCGACGCTCCCGGCCCCCACGATCAGGACGTCAGAGGTTGTCACGGCGAGCCCCCTCCGTCTCGTTCACGATGTCCCTCATCGGCACCTCCAGGGCCAGGGGCCTCAGGGTCCCGGGCGCCACGGCGGAGGGGTCCTTCCGGGCCATCCGGAACACCTGGGGCAGGAGGACGGTGCAGGTCTTCGAGCCGCAGGCCCCCATCCCCACCCGCAGGGTCTTGAGCTGGTTGATGTCCGTCACGGCGTTCTCCCGGACGAACCGGAGGATCTCGCCCACGGAAACGCGCTCGCAGCGGCAGACCAGGGCGTCCTCCGGGGCGTAGTCGAACCTGGGCGAGGGGAGAGGCCGGACCGCCTCCTCGGGCTGGACCCGTATGCCGATGGCCTTGGGGGCGTTCGGAAGGCTCACCTTTAGGGTGAGTATCCAGGTGCGGTATTTCCGGTTGTAGACTTTCCGGAGAAGCTCCGCCTCCTCCAGGAATCGTCCGGCCTGGTCCAGGACGGGAAGGCGGGAGCCCTCCGGGAAGTCCGCGGGGAACTCGAAGGGGAGGACCACCTCGGCCCACCCCTCGTCCAGCCGGCGCACCAGGGAGACGGCCAGCCCCGGACACGCGGCCACGCAGGCCGCGCAGCCCTTGCAGGACGGGCCCTCGAAGTAGGGCAGGTCCATGAGGTTCCCCCGCCGGGGCCGGAGGCGTATGGAGCCGGAGGGGCAGACCGTGGCGCAGGGATTGCAGGGTATCTCCTCGGTGCAGAAGAAGACGGGTTTCCAGGACTCCGACGGGACCTCCTCGTCCCGGCATATCGTGTCCCCGGGGCGGGACTTCAGGACCTCCCGCTTGGCCAGCCAGGACTCGTCGATTTCCACCTTCCTCCCCAGGAGTTTGGCCAGGCTCAGGGCGGCTATCCGTCCGCCGAACATTGCGCTGGAGGCCTCCGCGATCTCCTCCGCGTCCCCGGCGGTCACGGCCGGGAAGCCGAAGGCGAGGGCCTGGCGGTAGAACTCGTCGCAGGGGGCTAGCCCCGCGGCCACGAGCACCGTGTCCACCTCGTGGGTCCGCGCCGTGGACAGGACGGGCTTCCATTCCCGGTCCACCTCCGCTATCGTGGCCCGCTCCACCCGGCCGTCGCCCTCCACGGAGACGACGGTGGTGTTGAGGTGGATGGGGACGCCCAGGCGGACGATTTTGTCCGCGTGGACCTTGTACCCGTTCACCCGGGGGAGGATCTCCACGATCCCGGCCACCTCGATCCCGGCCTGAAGGGCGTGGTAGGCCCCGATGAGCCCGACGTTCCCGGACCCCACGATGAGGACCCGCCGGGCCGGGCGGACTAGGTCCCGGTTCACCAGGGTCTGGAAGGCCCCCGCGCCGTATACCCCGGGGAGGTCGTTGCCCGGGAAGAGGACGCTCTTCTCCCGGGCTCCCGCGGCCACGACCAGGGCTTTAAAGTCCACGAGGAGGTAGGACCGGTAATCCTTCCAGACGCCGGCCTTCCGGTCCTTGTAGAGCCCCGCCACCGGGGAGTTCTCCAGCACCGTCACCCCCGGGAGGGCCCGGATCTCCGCCTCCAGCTTCCGCGCGATCTCTATCCCCCGGGTGCCGGCGTAGCAGTCCTCCTCCGAGCCGAAGAACTTGTGGGTCTGGAGGACCAGCTTGCCCCCCAGGGAGCGCTTGTCGTCCGCCAGGACCACGGAGAGCCCGAGCCGGGCCAGCTCCGCGGCGGCGGCCAGTCCGGAGGGGCCGCCCCCTATGACCAGAACGTCCGAGGAGAGGGAGGGGCTCGCGGCCCCGGAGAAGGACTCGTCCCGGGCCGGGAGCTCCGGCAGTCCGTGGAGGGTGCGGACGTCCATGCCCTCGGAAAGGGGCGTAATACAGGCCTTCCGGGGTATCCCGTCGATCAGGACGGTGCACTGGGAGCATTGTCCGTTCGCGCAGAAAATGCCCTGGGGGCCGCCGTCCTTGGGGTGGGTGGAAAAGCGGGTGATTCCGGCGGCGAAGAGGGCGGAGGAGACGGCTTCTCCCTTATATCCAGTCCGGGATTCTCCGTCGAACCGGAAGCCCACCTCCTCCCGGTCCGAGGGTATCTTGAGTATGGGGTGTACGGTAATCCTGTTCACGGTTGTCTCCGTTCGTCCGCCCGGGCGCCCCGGCGGGCGTCGATGCGGCGATCCCCTGATATTCCTCCTGATATTTCAGCATGTCAAGTGATATTTCAGGCGATGTCCGGTTACGGCCCGGCCGGGCGGGCCGGGCCGGAGCCTATAACCGTGTGCCTACCTGGTTCCCCGATTCGTAGCGTTTCAGCCCCGCCCGGGGAGTCCCGGCCGGGCGGGCCGAGCGGGTATCTATAACCGTGTGCCTATCTGGTTCCCCGATTCGTAGCGTTTCAGCCCCGCCCGGGGAGTCCCGGCCGGGCGG
>CAYTYG010000128.1:0-8617 GCA_964441515.1 uncultured Treponema sp. | reverse complement strand
CTTCCGCAAGGGACGCCACGTTTTTTCGGGGGAACTCGTACAGTGGAGAGGGGAAAAGCCCGTCCTCCGAAGCGAGGACGACGTGAAGCGCATCCTTGACGCCGTCGCGGACCGGGAAGCGACGGTCAAGGATATCCGGGAGACGGAAAAGACTCTCAAGCCGAAGCCTCCCTTCACCACCTCCAAGCTCCAGCAGACCTCGGCCAACCGGCTGGGATTCACCAGCAAGAAGACCATGCAGATAGCCCAGCAGCTCTACGAGGGCGTCAACATCGGCTCCACCCGGATAGGCCTTATAACCTACATGCGAACGGATTCGGTTCGGCTCTCCCAAACCGCCCTGGATGAAGCCCGCCGTTTCATCGGCCGGAATTACCCCGCGGAGCTTCCCCCGGAGCCTGTCCTCTACCGGACGGATACCAAGGCGCAGGACGCCCACGAGGCCATCCGTCCCACGATGGTGGACAACACCCCGGAAAAGGTGAAGGAATACCTCACCAAGGATCAGCTCAAGCTCTACACCCTGATCTGGGAGCGCTTCGTGTCCTGCCAGATGACAAGCGCCAAGATCCGGTCCACGGCCCTGGACATCCAGGCGGGGGACGGCGTGTTCCGCGTGAACGCCTCCCGGGTGGCGGAAAAGGGATTTTATAAGGTCCTGAAGATATCCACGACCAAGGAAGACCGGGAGGTACTGCTCCCGGATCTTTCGGTGGGCGAGGCGGTCAAGGTGGAACACCTGGTACCGGAGCAGCATTTCACCCAGGGGCCGGCCCGGTTCACGGACGCGTCCATCGTGCGCATCCTGGAGGAAAAGGGCATAGGCCGTCCGTCCACGTACGCCCCCATCATCTCGGTGCTCCTGGACCGCTACTACGTGACCCGGGAGAACCGCCAGCTTGTTCCCACGACCCTGGGCCGCATGATCAACGACATCCTGGTTTCCTCCTTTCCGAAGGTCGTGGACGCCGCCTTCACGGCCGGCATGGAGGAGCTCCTGGACCACGTGGAGGACGAGCGAGCCGACTGGGTCGGCTCCCTGCGGGCCTTTTACGATCCCTTTAAGAAGCGGGTGGACGAGCTCATGGAGAGCCTGGAGTCCCTGCGGGGCAGGCTGGACGAGCCGACGGACAAGGTCTGCGAGAAATGCGGCCGGCCCATGGTCAAGAAGCTGGGCCGGTACGGGTTCTTCCTCGCGTGCACGGGCTTCCCGGAGTGCCGGAACACCCGTTCCCTGCCCCTGGCCAAGTGCCCGCGTCCGGGGTGCTCCGGGGAGATCGTGGCCCGCAGGAGGGCGGGGGGGCGAGGACGGGAGTTCTACGGCTGCACCCGCTACCCGGAGTGCGACTTCATCACCTACAACAAGCCCACCCATACCAACTGCCCCAAGTGCGGACAGTTCCTGGTGGAGAAGTACGACAAGAAGCGCGGTCCCTACAAGGCCTGCATCAATCCCCAGTGCGACTACCTGCACTCCCAGGAGGACGAGCATGCACCGGAGGATTGAGTCCTGCCTGGCCTACCTGGCGGCGGTTAGGAATCTCTCCCCCCGTACCGTGGAGTCCTACGGGAACGACCTTGCCCTCTACGAGGCATACCTGTCCCGCAAGGGCGTGGACGTGGAGGACGCGGCCTCCACGGACGTCCGGGGCTTCCTGGCTTCCCTAGTCCAGGCCGGCTACGCCGCATCCTCGGTGAACCGCGCCCTCTCCGCCGTAAAGGGACTGTACCGCTATATCCGGCGCTTCCCCGGACCCGGCGCCGCCCGCGCGGACCCGGCCCGGGAGGTGGAGGGGCTCTCCGCGGGGCGCCCCCTGCCCAAGTTCCTATTCGAGGAGGAGATGGACGGCCTCATCGGGTCGGCTTCCGGCGACGGATTCGCCCAGGCCCGGGACCGCGCCCTCCTGGAGCTCCTGTACAGCACGGGGTGCCGCGTTTCGGAGGTCGCGGGCCTCCGGACCGCGGACGTGGACATGGAAAAGGGGACGGCCCGGGTCCTGGGGAAGGGCCGAAGGGAACGGGTGGTCTTCCTGACCGTCTCGTCCCGCAAGGCCCTGGCTGCCTGGCTCCCGTACCGGGAAGCCAAGGCCAAGGAAGCCCCCTGGCTCTTCGTGAACGCCCGGGGGGAACGCCTGACCGCGCGGGGGATGGCCTGGCTCCTGGACCGGCGGGTCCGGGGCTTGGGTATAGGAAAAAGGATATCGCCCCACGCCTTCCGGCACTCCTTCGCCACCCACCTGGTGGGCCGGGGGGCGGACGTGCGCGTCGTCCAGGAACTCCTGGGGCACTCGAACATCTCGACGACCCAGATATACACGCACGTGGATCTGGAGCGCCTCCGCGAGGTATACGAGCGGGCGCATCCGCATGGGAGCAGGAAATGAGGATACGATCGACGACGGTGCTGGCTGTCCGGCGGAACGGAAAAGTTGCCATGGCCGGGGACGGGCAGGTGACCATGGGCAACACGGTCATGAAGAGCAACGCCCGCAAGATACGCAGAATATTCGACGGCAAGGTACTGGTCGGCTTCGCGGGCGCCACGGCGGACGCCTTCACCCTCTTCGACCACTTCGAGACCAAGATCAAGGAGTACGGGGGAGACCTGACCCGGGCCGCCGTGGAGCTTGCCAAGGACTGGCGCACGGACAAGATGCTGCGCAAGCTGGAGGCCCTGCTCCTCGTGGCGGACTCCCGGAAGACGCTGCTTTTGTCGGGCACCGGGGACGTCATCGAACCCTCGGAGGACGTTATCGCCATAGGGTCCGGCGGCCCCTACGCGTACGCGGCCGCCCTGGCCTACCTGGACGCCGGCGACCTGGGCGCCGCGGAGATCGCCCGCAGGTCCCTGGGCATAGCCGGGGGCATCTGCATCTACACCAACTCCGAGGTGATCGTGGAGGAGCTTCCGTGAGGGACGACTTTACCGCCCTGACCCCGACGAGGATCGTCGAGGAGCTGGACCGCTACATCGTGGGCCAGCTGAAGGCCAAGAAGGCCGTGGCTATAGCCCTGCGCAACCGCATGCGCCGCCAGAAGCTCCCGGAAGCCGTCCGGGAGGAAATCGCGCCCAAGAATATCCTCATGATGGGCCCCACGGGGGTCGGTAAGACGGAGATAGCCCGACGGCTGGCCAAGCTCTGCGGCGCCCCCTTCCTCAAGGTGGAGGCCACCAAGTACACCGAGGTCGGATACGTGGGCCGGGACGTGGAATCCATGATACGGGACCTCATGTCCGCAGGTTTCCAGATGGTCAAGGCGGAGATGCTGGAGGCCGTGAAGGGGGAAGCCGAACGGCGCGTGGAGGACCGTATCCTGGACATACTCCTGCCGGGCATCAAGACGGCCAGCGAGCCCGTTGGGAGCTCCCAGATAACCGTGGCCAACCCCAACGGGCAGAGCCCGGACACCCGGGAGCGCTTCCGGTCCCTCCTGCGGGAGGGCAAGCTGGAGGACCGGGAGGTGGAGGTGCTGGTCCACGCGTCCCAGGGCCCCAGCCTGGAGCTTTTCGCGGGCAAGCAGATGGAGGATATGGAGGCGGCCTTTTCCTCCATATCCGGGCTCTTCGGAGGCAAGAAGAAGCGCCGGACCGTCACGGTGCGGGAAGCCCGGACCCTGCTTCTGGCCGAGGAGACGGATAAGCTCATCGACCAGGACAAGGTGGCCGAGGAGGCCCGAAAGCGCGTCCAGGAGATGGGCATCGTCTTCATCGACGAGATCGACAAGGTGGCCACCCGGGAGGGGGCGAGGGCCGGGGGCGTCGACGTCTCCCGCGAGGGCGTCCAAAGGGACATCCTGCCCATCGTGGAGGGCAGCCAGGTGAACACGAAGTACGGGATCGTGGACACGACCCACATCCTGTTCATCGCGGCGGGGGCCTTCAACGTCTCCAAGCCCCAGGACCTGATACCGGAGCTCCAGGGGCGCTTCCCTATCCGGGTGGAGCTGGACGCCCTGTCCGCACAGGACTTCCGGCGCATACTCACGGAGCCGGAAAACGCCCTGACCCTGCAGTACCGCCAGCTCCTGGGCACCGAGGGGGTGGAGTTGGTGTTCGAGGACGAGGCCATCACGCGCCTCTCGGAGATAGCCGCCGAGGCGAACTCCCAGGCGGAGAACATCGGCGCCCGGCGCCTTCAGACCGTGATGGAGCGGCTCCTGGAGGACGTGTCCTTCAGCGCGCCGGAGAACTCGGGAACGAAGGTGGTCGTCTCGTCCAAGTTCGTGGAAGAGCGTTTCAAGGACGTCTTCGAGAAGCCGGATTTGGCGAAGTATATCTTGTGAGCGTCGGAAGGGGCTTCGGGCTTCTTGGCGCGGGGGTCGGACAGCCGGGAGGCGCGGGATGGTAATCCTAAGCTCCGCGGGAAAACCTTCCGATCTACAAAGAAGGGTTGAAGGCGTCCGGAGTCGGTCCGGTCGCCGGAACCGGGAGGAAGCGATGTTCGAGGGTAACGCATTCGGAAAGACGGTGGATCTCCTCCAGCGGTCCATGGACGTGGCGCTCCTTCGGCGCGACGTGATCGCGGACAACCTGGCCAACTCCGAGGTCCCCAACTTCAAGCGCTCGGACGTCAACTTCGAGGCGGCCCTGAAGCGGGCCCTGGAATCGGAAAACCTCCGGCCCGTGCTGGACCTGGCCGTGACGGACGATCGGCACATGCCCCTATGGCGGGCCAAGGACTACCGGACCGTGGAGCCCCGCAGGGTCCTGGATTACCTCACGACGTCCAAGAACAACGGCAACAACGTGGACCCCGAGCAGGAGCTCATGGCGTCCCTGCAGAACCAGCTGATGTACACGCTGATGGCGCAGGCCGCGGCCTTCGAGTTCCAGCAGGTCAACCTGGTCCTGAAGTGATGTAAGGAGAGCGTATGGGTCTGTTCAGTTCCATCAATATAGCGGCGACGGGGATGTCGGCGGAGCGCCTCCGGTCCGACGTCATCGCGGACAACATAGCCAACGCCAGCACCACCCGGACCCCGGAGGGCGGCCCCTTCCGGCGCAGCCGCGTGATTCTCCGGCCCCGGGTGGACCATCCCTATTTCCGCCTTCCGTTCCTCCCCAAGCAGTGGGACAACGGCGTGGGCCGGGGAGTGCGGGTGGCGGAGGTCCAGAAGGACAACTCTCCCACGAGGCTGGTCTACGACCCCACGCACCCGGACGCCATCAAGTCCGGTCCCCGGACGGGGTACGTGGAATACTCCAACGTGAACATCGTCACGGAAATGGTGGACCTGATAGCCGCTTCCCGCGCCTACGAGGCCAATTCCGCCATCATCAACGGATCCAAGGCCATGTTCCTAAAGGCCCTGGAGATCGGGAGGTAGTGAATGAAGGTGAACAACCTGCTGCCCGTGGACATAGCCTCCGGGGACCTCATTCGGATGGCGCGGACAAGCCCGCTCCACTACACGTCCTCCGGCCAGCTGGGGCGCCCCGAAGCGGAAGGGAAGGCGTCCTTTGAGGACGCCCTTCTGAAGGCCATGGACGGCGTCAACGCCTACCAGATGGAGAACACGTCCCTGGTCCAGCAGATGCTGGTGGATCCCGATTCCGTGGACGCCCACGAGGTGACCCTGGCCATGAGCCGGGCCAGCATGTCCCTGAACATCGCTCGATCGGTGCTGGACCGGGTGGTCCGCGCCTGGAGGGATTTGATAAATACTAGGTGATCCGGTGAATCGAGGGCGGTGAGCGGGTTTACGATCGCGGTTCGCCGTTCGCGGGCTTCGTTCATATAACTTGGGAGGGGAAAATGAACGAATGGTTCAAGAAGGTTTTCGGACAGATCAAGGCCCTGTGGTCCAAGTGGACCCTGGTGCAGAAGCTCATACTCGCGGGCATCGTGGCGGCCGCCGTCGTTGGCACGGTATTGGCGAGCCCACCATGATGCGGCTCATCTCCACGCCCATCAAGACGGACGACGAGCTTAGGCTCATCTCGAGCCGGTTGGACGAGGAGCGCATACCCTTCGAGGTCGGCGAGGGGAACGTCATCTACGTCAAGGACGAGAAGACCCGGGCCCGGGCCAACTCCATCCTCCTGCGGGAGGATCTCATACCCAAGGGGACGGATCCCTGGTCGGTCTTCGCCATCGACCGGTTCACGGTCACGGACTTCGAGCGGGACGTCAACCTGCGCCGGGCCATAGTCCAGGAGGTCCGCCGCCACATCGAGAGCCTGGGGGAGGTGGACAAGGCCAACGTGGTGATAGAGATCCCGGAAAAAGAGCTCTTCGCCCAAGACCAGAAGCCCGTCACGGCCAGCGTCATCCTCTATCCCAAGCCGGGAAGCGACATAACCGCGAACCGGAAGAAGCTCGAGGGCGTACAGAAGATCATCCAGTTCGCCGTGGGGGGGCTGACGCCCGATAACATCGTAATTACGGATCAGAACGGCGTGATCCTGAACGACTTCTCGAGCCTGGCGGACTTCGACCGCCTGGAGCGAACCAAGCGGGAACAGCAGCTCATCCAGCGGCTGGAGACCCAGTACCGGGCGGCGGTCCTGCGCGCCCTCCAGCAGATCTACACGGAGGACCGCGTACGGGATCTCAACATCAAGATCGACATGGACATGAGCAAGAAGTCCGTGAAGACCGAGGAGTACTTCCCCTTCACGGTGAAGCCGGACAACCCTACCACCCCCTACGACGACTCCGAGGTGGCTCCCTCGGTCACCCGCTCCACCAGCGAGACGAAGTACGAGTACCAGGGCACGGGCTTCAATCCCGAGGGGCCCGCCGGGGCCGAGGGCCAGACGGCGCCGGCCTACAAGGACCTCCAGAACATGGTGGGAAAGGCCACCCAGACCCAGACGCTCCGCAACGAGGAGATAAACCGCAGGAATATCGACGAGGAGAGATCCCCCAGCATAGACCGGGTGACGGTATCCGTGAATATCGACGGCGTCTGGACCCGAAAGATCGACGACAAGGGCCGGCCCGTCCTCAAGCCCGACGGGGGCATCGAGAGGGTCTACGAGTCCGTTCCTTCCGCGGAAATCAAGGCCGCGGAGTCCCTGATCCAGGACGCCATCGGCTTCGATTGGGCGCGGGGGGACTCGGTAACCGTCCAGAACATCCGATTCGACCGCCTAGCCCAATTCCGCCAGGAGGACGCGGACTTCCTGCGGAGGCAGCAGGTCAGCCAGATTATCCTCTTTAGCCTGATCGGATTGGCCGTTCTCATGGTATCCTTCATAGTGTTCCGTCTGGTCTCCCGCGAGATGGAGCGCCGCAGGAGGCTGGCGGAGGAGAAGCGCGCCCTGGAGGCCCAGATGCTCCGGGAGAACGCGATACGCCAGGCCGAGGAGCAGAGCATCGAGGTCTCCATGTCCGTGGAGGAGCGCAAGCGCCTGGAGCTCCAGGAGCACGCGATCAACATGGCCAAGGAGCATCCCGAGGACGTGGCCCAGCTGATACGGACCTGGCTGAGGGAGGAATGACCTATGGCCGCTCAAGCTCAGGCTAAAGGAAGGGGAGGGCAGCCGGCCCAGCCGGCGGGCGCCGCCCAAGCCTCCGCGAAGAAGTCCTCCAAGGTAAAGGACATGAACGGCCGTCAGAAGGCGGCCATCTTCCTGGTTACCCTGGGCAGCGAGATATCCGCGGAGATATTCAAGCACCTTCGGGAAGACGAGATAGAGACCCTGACTTTCGAGATAGCCAGGCTGGATACGGTGGAGCCGGAGCAGAAGGACCAGGTCCTCATGGAGTTCCAGGAGCTCATGATGGCCTCGGAGTTCATCTCCTCCGGGGGCATCGACTACGCCCGGGAGCTCCTGGAAAAGGCCCTGGGGTCCCAGAAGGCCATCGACATCATCAACCGCCTGACCAGCTCTCTGCAGGTCCGGCCCTTCGACTTCATCCGGCGCACGGACCCGGCGCACCTTTTGAACTTCATCCAGCAGGAGCACCCCCAGACCATCGCCCTGATCCTAGCGTACCTGGAACCCAACAAGGCGGGCTATATCCTTCAGAAGCTTCCCCACGAGTTCCAGTCCGACGTGGTGCGGCGCATAGCCACCATGGATAGGACGAGCCCGGAGACTCTCCGGGAGGTGGAGCGGGTCCTGGAGAAGAAGCTCTCCACCCTGTCCAGCGAGGATTTCACCGCGGCGGGCGGCGTGGACTCCATCGTGGAGATCCTGAACCTGGTGGACCGCACGACGGAGAAGGGCATCATCGAGAGCCTGGAGGAGGACAATCCCGAGCTGGCCGAGGAGATCAAGAAGAAGATGTTCGTGTTCGAGGACATCGTCCTCCTGGACGACAGGTCCATACAGAAGGTCCTGCGCGAGGTCGACGGACAGGAGCTGGCGAAGGCCTTGAAGGGCGTGGACCAGGAAGTGCAGGAAAAGATCTTCAAGAACATGTCCAAGCGGGCGGCCACGATGCTCAAGGAAGACATGGAGTACATGGGCCCCGTACGGCTGAAGGACGTGGAGGAAGCCCAGCAGAAGATCGTGTCCATCATCCGCCACCTGGAAGAGACCGGCGACATCGTCATCTCCCGCGGAGAGGGCGACGAGCTGGTGCAGTAAGGAAGGACGACCATGGCGAAAACCGTCTTTCGGCCCCAGGAGATCATTCCCCTAACCTCGAAATACGTCCTGGAG
>CAYTYG010000127.1:0-8699 GCA_964441515.1 uncultured Treponema sp. | reverse complement strand
AGCCCTGGCAAGCTACTACATAGGGCCGGCGCGGTAACCCCGCCCCTAGCGCTCACTCCTGTCGGTACTCGAAGACCTCCTCGATGGGCTTCCCGAAGAGCCGCGCCACCTTGAACCCCATCTCCAGGGAAGGCACGTACTTGTCCTTTTCCAGGGAGATGATGGTCTGGCGGGTGACGCGGAGCTTTTGGGCCAGCTCCTCCTGGGTCATGCGCTCGGCGCTCCGGAGCTCGTACACCCGGTTCCGGATCATGAGGCGTCCCTCCGGTTGAGGAAGAAGTAGAAGGCCATAAAAAACACGTACTGGAAGACCAGGACGGCGATCAGCGTCCTGGAAACGACCAGCCGGCCCCGGCCCAGCCCCGGGACGCAGTCCAGGACGACTATGGCCGCTATGGAAGCCCAGACGAAGATCCTGTAGGCCAGGAAGGCGGCCCTTTCGGAGTTTCTCCGGGTGCGCTCGTCCTTTAGGACGAGGTCGTTCCGCTTCAGGATCCGCACGGCCAGGAACAGCAGGAGGGCCCCCAGTACCAGGCCCGCGGCCAGGAACGCCCAGGTCGGAACGGCTGGGAAAAGGGCGCCCACGACGCTCGCCGCCAGTACGACGATGAGCATATAGCTCCACTGGAATACCCTAAATGTACGCTCGGTCATACTTCGCCTCCTGGTTCTAGTGTAAAACTGTTTTAACTTTATGTCAAATAGTTTTTACTTTTTCGGCGGAAAGTCGACAATCCCTCCCTCCTCCGGTATACTTTGCCGGCACGCCCGGCCTTCGAGCCGGCGGAGCCCCAAGGAGAACGCCGTGAAAGCCTACCCGATATCCGATTCCGTCTGGGCCCTCCACGCCGACATCGACTCGGAGGACCTGTTCGAGGGGATCTGGCCCATACCCCACGGGGTGTCCCTCAACTCCTACCTCGTGAAGGGCGAGAAAGTCGCCCTCATCGACCTGGTGCGGGACTGGTGCGAGGCTCCCCGGGAGCTGGAGGGCCAGCTGGCCGCTGCGGGCGTAAAGCTTGCGGACGTGGATTTCCTCATCCTCAACCACCTGGAGCCCGACCATACGGGCTGGCTGGCGGAGTTCCGCAAAATCAATCCCAAAGTGGAAATCCTCTCCACGGCCAAGGGAATCGAGCTGGTGAAGAGCTTCTACAAGGAGACCGGGGGCCTCCGGGCCGTCAAGTCCGGGGACACCCTGGACCTGGGAAAGGGCAGGATTCTTCGCTTCGAGGAGATCCCCAACGTACACTGGCCGGAGACCATGGCCACCTGGGACGCCTCGAGCGGCACCCTCTTTTCCTGCGACGCCTTCGGAAGCTTCGGCAAGCTGGGGGACCGCGTCTTCGACGACCAGTTCTCCAAGGCGGAGCTCGATTTCTTCGAAAAGGAAACCCTGCGGTACTACGCGAACATCGTGGCCAGCTTCGGCGCCTTCGTGGAGCGCGCCCTCCAAAAGCTCGGCGGCCTGGACATCCAGGTCGTGGCCCCCAGCCACGGGATCGTCTGGCGCAAGGACCCGAAGCGCATCCTGGAACTGTACCGGAAGTACGCGGACTGGTCCGAGGGGGGGCGGGAAAAGGAGATCTGCGTCGTCTGGGGCTCCATGTACGGGAACACGAAGCGGGCCCTGGACGAGGTGCTCCGGGGCATCGAGGAGGAGGGCGTCCCCTACACCCTGCACCGGGTTCCGAACGAGGACGTTTCCTTCATCCTTGCGGACGCGTACCGCTGCGAAGGCATCGTCATAGCCATGCCCACCTACGAGTACAAGATGTTTCCGCCCATGGCCTATGCCCTGACCATCCTGGAGCGCAAGCACGTGAAGGGCCGCAAGGCCCTCCGCATAGGCAGCTGGGGCTGGGTCGGGGGGGCCAAGAAGGAGTACGACCAGGCCGTGGCGGGGCTCCAGTGGGATTCCCTGGAGTCCGTGGAGTGGGCCGGGGCGGCGGGGCCGGATGTTATGGCGACGCTGTACGAGCGCGGCCGGGAGCTGGCGCGCCGCGTGAAATCAGCCTGACTTCTTCGCGCCCGAACGCTACCGGTTTCTCCGCTCCAGGATGGCCAGGCCCTCCAGGGAGAGCCAGGGATCGAAGAAGGCGTAGCCCCCGGCGGGAACCAGGGAAAGCCCCACCTCCTCCCCCGTACCCACGACCGCGGCGTCCTCCCCCAGCTCCCGGCGGAATAGGGACACCATCCTGTCCACAAGCCCGCCGTACCCCAGGAGTATCCCGGACTGGATGGACTGTATAGAGTTTCGACCGACGGCGCGCTTGGGGATGTCCAGCCTCACCTGGGGCAGCTGGGCGCCGTAGGCCCGCATGCTCTCCGCCGCGGCGTGGGGACCCGGGGCTATGGCCACCCCCAGGAGCTCGCCGGCGCCGTTCACGGCCGTAAATGTGAGCATGGTCTCGAAATCCACCACGACGCAGGCCCCCCCCACCCGGGCGTAGGCGGCCACGGAGTCGCAGACCAGATCGGAGCCCACCTCGCTCGGGGTATCCGTGCGTATCTTGATCCCCGTCCGGGTCCCGGGCCCCACGACCAGGACGTGGTCGCGGAAAGGGGGCCCCAGGGGCGCGGGAGGCCGGACGGGCGACGGCCCCGTGTCGGGGGGTGCATCGGCTTCCATCGCCTCCGGCCTCGGCCCGAAGGCCTGCGCGCAGGCCGAATGGAGCCGCGGGGTCAGGGCGGGCACCACCGAGGATAAAAGGACCCGGGAAGCCGCGGAGGGCGCCGCCCCGTACTGGAGGCAGAGCCCCCGGAGGGCCAGGGCGTACTCCTCCGCGCTTCGATAGGGATCCGCGCCCATGCAGAACCGGGCGAGCCACCGCACGCCCCGCTCCTCCGGCTCTCCCAGTCCGACCCGGATGGTCCGGTTGCGGGCGTCCACGACGGCTATCACTTCTTTTCCGCCTCCTGCTTGCCCTCCGCTTCCCGGGCCAGCCGGGACTTCCCGGAGGCCCCCTCGATCCCCTTCCAGGCGCTGACCACCGCGCCGGTGAAGACCGCGGCGGCCGCGGCCTCGATTAGGCCGTTGGATACCGCGACGGTCAGGAGCACCGCGGGAAGGGCGCCGGGATCGACGTTCATGACCCGGCCGACCTGCGCCGCGGCGGTGAGCCCCAGCATGCCCAGGACGAACACGGTGTTCACGAAGCTGCCGACGGCCCCGGCGGCGGCCGCGGCTATGGGGCGCAGGCGTCCCCGGAAAGCCGCGTACACGGCCCAGGCCGCCAGGCCGATCAGCATCCTCGGCAGGACCGAGACCAGGGGATTCGTGAACAGGGGATCCAGCGGACCCGTGGGCGCCACCGCGGCCCGCACCAGGGTGGTCACCCCGAAGATAAGTCCCACGACGACCCCGGAAACCGGACCCTCCAGCACCCCCGCCACGATGACCGGGATATGCATGATCGTGAGGGAAGCCCCGCCGAACCAGGGTATGAGCCCGATGGGAGTCACAGCGAGGACGATCGTCACCGCACCCAAAGCTCCCGAAACCGCGATTCGCTTGACACCGGACCGTTCCATTTTTCCACCTCCCGGGTTTCCGGTACACGCCGCGCAGGTCGCGTCCGGAACCCGCAATATTTCCTCTCCGGCACCCCCTTCGGGGGATTCCGGATAAGGCGCCTAGGTCAGGACCGCGGAGGCCGCAAGGGCGGCCGCGGCGAACAAGAGGGCTCCGACCCTCGCCAGGGGATCCCAGCGCCCCCCGACGGAGGCCGCGTACCGGGTCCTCGGGCCGGTAGAGTAGCACCGGGCCTCCATGGCCTCCGCCAGGGCCTCCGCCCGCTCCAGGGCCCGGATCGTAACCGGAACCAAGAGCGGCAAATATGCCTTCGCCCTGCGGAGAGGGCCTCCCCGGGGAGTCCCGAAATCCGCCCCCCGGGCGGCCTGGGCCTTGACGATTGCCTCCATCTCCCCGGCGATGATCGGTATGAACCGGAAGGCCACGGCAACGGTCAGGGCCAAGCCCCGGGCGGGAAAACCGAAGCGGACCAGGGGTTCGAAGAAGTCCTCTATCCCCCGTGCCGTGTCCCCCTCGGTGGTCACGGAGGTGAAGAGCCCCAGGGCCATCATCAGGACGGCGAAGCGCAGGGCCATGGCGAGGACGGCCAGTGCCTCCCGGGCGGTAAGGGACACGGGGCCCAGGGCAAGGAGCACGGGGCTCCGGTCCTGGGGCCAGGAGAAGACGACCTGGAACAGCGCGGCCAAGCCCAGCAGGGGTAGCACGGGCAGGAAGCCCCGAAGGAGGGAGGAAGGCCGCAGGGACGCCAAATACGCGAACAGGACGCAGCTTCCCGCCAGGAATCCCACCACGACCGCGGACCCCGCGGCCACGGCCGGCACCGTTACGGCCAGGAGCCAGGCGTACTTGGCGGCGGGGGACATACGGTGCACCGGCGAGTCTCTCTCGATGTAGGTTCCGATGCTGACGTTCCGGAAGAACTCGAGGTTTCTCACCGGACACCCCCCCCCTCGGCTCGTGCGACCGCCGCGGGTCCCCGTATCGCCCGGAGGAGCCCCTCATCGTCCACGATCCACCGGGGAACCGGGAAGCCCGCCCGCCGGGCCGCCTCGGCAGCCCGGGCCGCGAAGGGACGTTCCAGGCCCCATTCTTCCCTCCACCCGGACCCGAAGATGCTCCCGGGCGCCCCCGCGGCCTCTATGCGCCCCTCGACCAGGACCGCCACCATATCCGCCCGGGCCGCCTCCTCCATGGAGTGGGTGGCGAAGACCAGGGTCTTTTCCTTGCCGGCGAAGGAAAGGACGCGGTCCAGGAGCGTCCGACGGGAAACCGGGTCCAGGGCGGCGCCGGGCTCGTCCAGGAGGATCGCCTCGGGGTCCATGGCCAGGACGGACGCCAGGGCCAGCCTCCGCTTCTCCCCCCCCGAGAGGGAGCGGGAGGGACGGTCCCGGAATTCCGGGAAGGAAAGGTCCACGGCCTCCATGGCCTCCTCCACACGGGACACCAGGGGCCTGCCCGAGAGACCCTGGTTGCGGGGGCCGAAGGAGACCTCGTCGCCGGCGTAGTACTCGAAGAGAGCGGACTCCGGGCGCTGGACGGCCAGGGGGGAGCGCATGCGGAGCCTGCGGACGTCGGCCCCGGGGTCCGAGGTGTCCACGCCTTGGGATACCACCCTCCCCGGGTCCGGGAAGACCAGGGCGTCCAGAAGCCGGAGGAGCGTGGACTTTCCGGACCCCGTCGCCCCGACGAGGGCCACCACGGAGCCCCGGGGAATATCGAGGGTGGCCTCCCGGAGGGCGATCTTCTCGTGGATCGTGCCCTTGAGGTAATGGACGCCGGCCGCCTCCAGCCGGAAGGCGGGTTCCCCGGGAGCCTGCGGCCGGGCGGGGGGCGGAAGCTCCCCTTCGACGGCCGCAGGTGCCGGACCGAAGGCCGAGGCCGCTCGGCGGCCCAGGGACTCGGCGTCCTCCCCCGCGGCCGGGTCCAGGCCCAGGTCCAGGGCCAGGCGCCAGGACCTCGGATGGGCGAGGCCCAGGGCAGCCAGATCCGGGCGCCGGAAGAGCTGGGCGGGCTTTCCGTCGAACGCGAGCCGCCCCTCCGAAAGGGCCAGGACGCGGGAAGCCCGGGCCGCCTCGTCCATGTCGTGGGTGACGTGGAGCACACCGGAGCCCGAGGCCGCGATCGAGTCCATGAGGGCGAGTATGTCCGCCCTCCCGGCGGGGTCTATCATCGAGGTAGCCTCGTCGAAGGCTATGTACCGGGGCCGCATCGCGACGGCTCCCGCTACGGCCAGGCGCTGCTGCTGCCCCGCGGATAGGAATCGGGTCTGCCGCGCCCTCTGCTCGAGGAGTCCCACGGCGGCCAGGGCCCGCCCCACACGGACGGCCATCTCGTCCCGCGGGACGCCCAGGTTTTCCAGCCCGAAGGCCGCGTCCTCGTCCACCACGGAGGCCACGATCTGGTCCGGGGGAGACTGGAAGACGAGGGCCAGCCGGCGTCGGACCCGGCGCCGTTCCTCCGGGTTCGAGGGGTCCAGGCCGTCCACCCGCACGCTCCCCGGGGGGGGCGAAAGGAGGCCGTTCAGGCACCGGACGAGGGTGCTCTTGCCGGAGCCGTTCGCCCCCGCCAGGGCCACGTACTCGCCCTCGGATATCGAAAGGCTTACGTTTTTCAGCGCGGGGCGGGAGGAACCCGCATAGGTGAAGGATAGGGATCGTATTTCTATCACGGCCGCGCCGCCTTATAGCGGGCGAACCGCAGGGGGAAGAAATCCATGGGAGCCTCGCGTCTCGGTCCCGACGGCAGCGCATGTCCGGGGGCCAGCCCCGACGGACCGTACCGCGGCTTCGTCGAATTGGATCCAAGCGTCAAGGTGAACATAGTGAGGCGCCGGGGCTTTGTCAAGAAAGCCTTCCGGAAAGACGGGGCGGGGATCCGGACGGGGACGTCAGACCTTCCGGTGCTTCCGGAACAGGGCTTCGCTCTCCCGGAATATCCTCTCCATGCCGGCCGCCGCGGCCGGGCCGTCCCCCTTTTCAATCGCCCCCAAAAGAGCCCGGTGCGAATCCAGGGAATGACGGACGGCCGAGGGGATGCTGTAGAAATGCAGGAGAACCTTGCCCATGATGTCCTTGAAGGAGTTCAGAAGCACGCAGAGTATCATGTTTCCGGAGGCGATTGCGATCTGGTGATGGAACCGGACGTTCGCGGCTATGACCGTTTCCGTATCCCCCGAGGTCTCCATGGTTTCCATGAGCGACCGGAGCACCTCGAGGTCTTCCGCCGACCGGTTCGCCGCGGCGGATCGCGCGCACTCCACCTCCAAAATCTTCCGAGCGGTGTTCGAGTCGAAGAAGAGCTTGAGGTCCATCTCCTGTCCCAGGTGCTTGAGGAGGGTGCTGAAGATGGCCAGGGTTCCCTCGTGGCGGTAATCGTTCACGAAGGTCCCCTTCCGGGGAACCACCCGCAAAAAACCCCGGGAGGCGAGCTCCAGGATGCCGGCGTTGACCACGGTCCGGCTCACCCCCATCCGGGCCGCCAGGTCCCGCTCCGGGGGGAGCCGGTCCCCCGGCTTCAGCTCGTCCGAGAGGATACGGCGCTCTATTTCGGACAGGAACATTTCCTTCAGGCTCTGGAACTGGAGCTTGCCGAACTCTACCGCCATCGCGCCTCCCCGGACCGCATCCTACAACAAATACTTACGGTTGAAAAGCAAGCCGCCTTTCCGATCGGCGGGCCCCTTCCCGGAGGCTTCCGTATTCCCGGCCCTTCCGGTTTTCCTTGCGTCCCGGTGGGAACCAAGGTATACTCTCTTTGGTAATGCCACACACCATATTATACCAAAGGAGCAGTCCATGGATAGAGCCAAACGGCCCCTCCTCCATTCCTCCTACGACGCGGTCGTCATCGGCGCGGGGAACGGCGGGCTGACGGCGGGGTGCAAGCTGGCGATGGGGGGAGCGAGAACCCTCATCCTGGAACAGCACAACCTGCCCGGGGGCTTCGCCAGCAGTTTCGTGCGGGGGCGCTTCGAGTTCGAGACCGCCCTCCACGCCATGGCGGACCTGGGCTCCCCGGAAAACCCGGGAAGCGTCCGGAAACTCTTCGACGAGATCGGGATACAGACGGACTGGGCCTACCTCCCGGACGTCTACCACCTGGTCCTGACCAAGGACGGGGTGGACGGCATCCTGCCCACGGGTGTCGAAGCCTACATCGACGGGGTGGACCGCCTCGTTCCCGGGCACAAGGACGAGCTGCGCCGGTACTTCGCCCTCTGCCGGGAAGTCATGGACGCCCTCAACTACATCGAGGCCCACATGGACAACCTGGACAAGCTGTACCTTTTGAAGCGGTTCCCGAACTTCATCCGCACGGCCGCGTACACGGTGGAGGAAGTGACGGAAAAGTGCTTCCGGTTCCCGGAGAAGATCCTGAACATACTCTACGCCTACTGGGGATACCTGGGCGTCCCGACCACGCACCTCAATTTTACGATCTGGGCGGCCATGCTGGCCATGTACCACGACAAGAAGGCCTACGTGCCCCGGAGCCGTTCCCACGACATCTCCCTGTCCCTGGCGGAGCGGTTCACGGAGCTGGGCGGCAGGATCGAGTACAACACCCGGGTGGAAAAGATCCTACTGGAGGGCGGCAAGGCGGTCGGGGTCCAGACGAACCACGGCGACGTTGTCCGCGCCGGCCACGTGATTTCGAACACGTCCCCCCATACCGCGTACAACCACCTGGTCCACCCCCGGGAGGCAGTACCGGAAAGGGCTTTCCGGTACTGCAACGCCCGGGAGCTGGGCGTCTCCCTTGCCAGCGTGTTCCTCGGCATGGACGTTTCCTGCGAGGAGCTGGGCCTGAAGGATTACGAGTACTTCGTGGCGGAGACCATGGAGCGGGACAAGCGCTACGTCCTGCCCACGGAGCCCACCCTGCCCCAGCGCATCATCGTGAGCTGCCTGAACGCGGTCCTCCCCGAGGCATCCCCCCCGGGCACCTGCATCTTGAACCTCTCCATCACCTACGAGGCCGGCGTCTGGGACAAGGTGGACCCCGGGGAGTATACAGCCTTGAAGCAAAAGCTGGCGGACCAGATGATCGACAAGACGGAAAAGGCCCTCGGGGTCTCCCTAAGGGACCATATCGAGGAGATGGAGGTGGCGACCCCGCTGACCCTGGCCCGCTACACCGGGCATTACAAGGGAACCGTCTACGG
>CAYTYG010000126.1:3552-8709 GCA_964441515.1 uncultured Treponema sp. | reverse complement strand
AAGTTTGCCGTTTCCTCCCCCGCTAGCCTGTAGGATCCGAAAGTGGGGGAATCCAGGCAACCGAGGATATTCATCAAGGTTGATTTCCCGGAGCCGCTGGGCCCAACGATCGCGACGAATTCTCCGGCCGCGATCAAGAACTTTATCCCATCCAAGGCCTTAACCGTTGTCGGCCCCATCCTGTAATGCCGGGAGAGGTCTTGTACTTCGATCACTTAGGAGCCCCCGTTCCGGGAATCGAGATCGGGAGGACCGATTTCGTCCCCGCCGCTGCGGTCGGGGCTACAGACGGGACAGCTCCGGGGACGACCACCTCGGCTCCCTCTTCTATGCCGGAAAGGACTATAAGATTGACTCCATCGTCCGCTCCGATCTCCACCCGTTTCTTAACGGCCTCCCCGCCCTCCAGGACCTCCAGGTAGCTCCGGCCCCGGATCGTGGAAACGCTCTTCGAGGGAACTATTAATCCCTTGTCGGAATTGATCAGTATAGCGAAATCTGCGCTCATCCCGGGGCGGAGTCTTTCGTCCTCGTTTGGCACGACCGCCCAAACGGTAAATATGGATATGTTGTTGACGATCTCAGCTATGGGGCTGATGTTCTCCACCGTGGAACGGATGGGAGTCTCCCCGACGGAATCCCCGGAAATGGTGACCGTCTGTCCCGGGGAGATCTTTCCGATGTCGTACTCGTCCACCTCCGCCCGGAGGCGCAGACTGGAAAGATCCCCGAAAAGAGCAATAGGTCCGTTGGAGGGCAGGAGATCCCCGGGGCCGGCGTAGGTCTTAAGCACCGTTCCCGCGAAGGGTGCGCGAATCGTCGCGTTTCGGAGTTCTTGACGGGTCCGATCAGCCGCCAACCGCGCTTGCCGCACCCGGAGCAAAGCCGCATCCCGGGCGATTTGCGCGTTTCGGACAGCCTCCTCCGCCAGTACCAGTTTTTCCGGACTGGTGGCCTTGCTCTCCAGGAGGGCTTTTGTGTCTTCCGCGTCCTTGCGTGCTCGTTTTAGCGCCAATTCGGACTTTTCGGCATCCAGTTCCGCTTGCCCCAGGGAGAGTTCCGCCTGGGCAAGATCATCCCGATACGCGGTATCGTCCAGGGCCGCCACGATTCCTTCCTTCGGAACCGCGGCGCCCTCCCGAAGCACCGAAATAAGCACCGCCGGGGCTGTCGCCCGTAGAGTCGTTTGCTGGAAGGATTCCACAACCGCCGCGCCCTCCACGACTATGGAAACGCTGCCCTTCGTAGCTGGTACGGTTACCGGCCCCGCGGCGGAGGCAGCAGCTTCCTCCTTTCCCAGAAACGGCAGCAAAAAAAGAGCGGCAGCTCCGAGGACCGCGGCGATCGCGATAGGTATCAGGACTTTCTTCATGGTTTCGCTCCTACGGTAATAATGCCCGCCAGGTCCCAGGCGTTCGCGGCAGCCACGGCTTCGAGGTATGCCTGACCGAGGGCCGCGCGGGCCTTCGCTACGGAATAAGCGGATCGGGCGATCAGTAGTTCATTGGCGGCTACATCCTCTGGCGTAAGCTGTCCCAGTGTTTGCCGTGCGCGGTTCGCGGCTGCCAGCTCCGATACCAACCGTACGGTCCGCTCCGATTCCGCCAAGCTGTCCCGGGCCTTGATATAAGCGGCGAATTTGCTCCGCACAAGCAGATCGATCTCCTGTTCCAGGGCGGCCAGCTTGCTCTCCTCGAGCCGTAACGCCGCTTCCAGGGTTCTGCGCTCCGAGGACGCGTTGGGGTTGAAGGATCCGCTCACCAAAACGGAGACCGAAAGGGAATGGTCGGGGGGGGTGGAATTCCCGATTATCGAGTCGGGATTGATATAGGGTTTCCAATCGAAGCCTAGACTGATTGCTCCGGTCGATGTTCCGTATCCAACGGACGCCGACGCATCCGGAGTAGCGTAGAGGATTCTCGGCGTCAAATGAAAGTTCGAGGGCGAATGGGTTTCCAGGCTTCGGCGGGCGGCCGCGACCCTCTGCCTTTGGGCTTGGATGACGGCAACGCGGTTGCGGGCCGCGGCAATGAGCAGGCCGGGCTGGGGCAGATCTTTGACTATAAAACCCAGGTCCGGAGCTTGAAAGGCCGGAAGATTCAAGGCGGCTAGTTCCAGGTTTGCCTCCGGCGATTCGGAGGAAAGCCACGGCCCTGGACGGACGACATCCTGCCCAGACGCATAGGCAAGGTTAAACCAGGCTACCCGGGCATCCATGCCTGTCTGTATGACCCTTTCTGCGGCGGCCTGATACTCCGACTCCGCATCCGCCAAATCGGAAACGGCTTCCAGGCCCCGGGATGCCCTCCGTGTGGCGGATTCCAACTTCAATCTATAATAATCCGCTTCCGCTTCCGCCAGGCTTCGGTCCTCCTGGGCCGTAAACGCGGCGGCATAGAGCCGAAAGAGGTCCAAGAAGGCCTTTCCGTAGGACTCCTCAAGTTCCCGTCTCGCAAGCTCCGCTAGTTCGCGAGCCGCGATTCGCTTTTCATGTTCCGCGGAACTCGCTCCCAAGGGAAAAAGGATATCTGCCCGGATGCCCGTCTCCGCCAAGGCGATATCACCAGGCTTGTCATCGTACCGTATGGAAGGGGTTACGGCCGCTTGGGCTCCGAGCCAACCGGACACTGCGGCCAAGGTTTCTTCCCGCACGGAAAGATTCTGCCGGGCCTGCCGTACGAGTTCATAATCCCCAGCCCGGGCAAGGATCTCCCGCTGGGATATCTCACCGGGATCGGCGGAAAGGCAATTTATCACAAAAAGGCTAAAAAACAGACCGGTCCACTTTTTTGTCATACCCTTCCTCCCTAATATATGTATTTTAATATTTCCTTTTCCAGGAATCAATGTCGTTTTCCGGCAACACACTCAGAATCATCCCTGGGGTTGAGGAGAGATTCAGATAAGACTAGATTCATGGCGAATGCAATCAATGCGTCGGCAAAGCAGTTCACGGGCGGCTCGTCATCCTTGACGCACCGGAGCCGGGCTCCGGCCTAGGACCCGCGCGCTTCCGTGCGTGTCAAGCCGCCCGGGGCTACTTCCCGTACTTCTCCGCGAACGCCAAGAGCGCGTCACGGAAACAGTTTTCGGGCGGCTTGACGAGGCCCGCCCCCACCATGCCGACGCCCGGTTCCTTATGGGCAATGCCTGTGTTGATGGCCGGGAGGATGCCCGTCTCCACAACCTTGCAAAGGTCTATGCCCGTGGGGGTGCCCCGGAAGTCCAGGGCGGGGACGCGGTAGACGTCGCTTTCCCCGGCGGTTATCTCGTACATCCGCCGGGTCACCTCCAGGGCGTCCTCCGGGGTTCCCCCCACGAATTTCACGATCGCCGGGGCGGCCGCCATGGCGAAGCCGCCTATACCCGCGGTTTCCGTTATTACCGAATCCCCGATATCCCGGGCCGCGTCCGCGGCGGAATAGCCCGGCAGGTAAAGGCCGTCCACCACTCCCGCGGGACCCGTGAACCAGCGCTCCCCCAGGCCCGACACCCGAATCCCGAAATCCGTGCCGTTCCGGGCCATGGCGGCGACGATGGAGGAGGACTCGATCCCCAGGGCCGCGTCCACGGTGCACTTGGCCGAGGGCATGGTGAGGTTCAGGAAGAAGTGGTCGTTTCCGTTCAGGAAGGAAAGGACCTTTGAGACGTCCTCGCGCGGCTCCGAAAGGAGCACCAGGTGGGGAGCCAGCTCCCGGATGACCAGGCTGGTGCCCGCTCGGTTCCGGTTGTGGCCTTCGTCCCCCATCTGGAGGACCTGGGCTATCAGGCTCTTCATGTCCACGGGCCCGTGGAGCTCCAGGGCCTTGGCAAGAATCGGGGCGAGGCGCTCCTTCATCCAGGCCAGCCGCTCCAGGACCTCCGGGGAATAGGCGCCGTAGCGGAGAACCTTTCCCAGGCCCTCGTTGAGGGTGCAGTAGGCGCGGTTTCCGAACGCCCTGTTCTCCAGTATCCAGACCGGCATGCTCGCCGTCATCACCCCGGCCATGGGACCCACCGCGCGGTGGTGGTGGCAGGGCTCGAAGCGTATCCCGCCGGAGGCTGCCAGGGCCTGGGCCTCCTCGGGGGTCTTCGCCAAACCCTCGTAGAGGAGTCCTCCGATCACGGCCCCGCGCATGGGGCCGGCCATGCGGTCCCAGGTTACGGGAGGGCCCGCGTGCAGGACGAGGTCCCGGGCCATCCCGGAAACCGTGTCCAAGGCCGTCCCTATTCCGACCAGGGTCGGCTTGGCGGCTTGTATGCGGGCGAGGGCTTCCTCGTTGGCCTTCCGCACCTCGGGATTCCGGGCTACGGCGTCCAGTGCGGCCGCCACGTCCTTCCGCCCCCCCGCGGGGGGCTTCCAGTCCACCTGCACCGTAGGAACGCCCCGGGAGGCCAGGGTTTCGGCGAAGCCCTCCAGCCCCAGGTTCACGACCTGGAGCCGGCCGGAAAAAAGATCCAGGATCGGTTGCACGCTCTTTCCTTCGCTCATGCCCGGACCCCTTTCCGCAGGATTTCGCCGGCCAGGACCGCGGCCTGCCGGTTCGAGGGCATCACGACGACTCCCATATCCTCCAGTTTCCGCTTCTGCTCCCCCAGGCCCTGGAAGTCCTGGGGAGTCCCCGTCACGGAAGCGACCACCGAGAGGCGGCCTCCCCGGTTCCCCGCAGCGGCCTGCGCTTTCGACAAGGCCCCGGAGAGGGCGCCCGCCGGGTCCGGGTGGGACCCGAAGCCCAGAACCACGTCCAAAAGCAGTACGGCCACCTCCGGGTCGCCGCCCTCGGCCTCGACGCGCAGGGCCCGAGGCTCGGGGTCTATCATGGGATGGGGGCGCCCCACCGTGAAGACGTCGTCCCCAAGATCCACTATGGAGTGCTCCTTGGAAACTCGGGGGTCCGGGAGCGCGAGGGCCGGATCCGTCTGGTTGTTGGACCATACGGGGCCTATCCGGGGCTGTACCAGGAAGAGGGCCTCGTCCGCCAGGGTACCTCCCGTGAAGAGGCCGCGGAGGTATTTTTGCGGGGAGGCAAAGCCGGAGGCCTCCCTCTCAAGGATACGGGCCATCTCGGAAGCCGGGAGGTCCCACTCCACCGGGGCGTAAGGGACTCCCAGGGCTAGGGCCGCGGCCCTCCGGGCGCATTCCTCCAGGCTGGCCGCCGCTTCGATGCCCTCGGGAGG
>CAYTYG010000126.1:1360-3542 GCA_964441515.1 uncultured Treponema sp. | reverse complement strand
GGGCGATGACGCCCGCCACATACGGGCTGACCCCGACCCGCGCGGAGACGACCGCCGCTTCGATGCCCTCGGGAGGCCGCGTGTCCGGGCTCCCCAGGAAATGAACCACCCCGGGCTTCCCGCTCCGGGCCAGGGCGTCCATCACCCGGGCCGCGATGTCCGGGGCGGGAGGCTTGGAGATCACGGCGATCACCCTCGTGGCGGGATCCTTCGCCAGGGCCGCCAGGCCTTGTAGCATGGTCCGGGCCCCCACGTCCGAGTTCCGGAGGTCCCGGCCCCCCGTCCCGAGGGCCTGGGACACCCCCGCCCCATAGCGGTCCAGGAGGCAGGTCACCTCCTGGAGCCCCGTACCGGAAGCTCCGACGATTCCCACGGAACCTCTGCGCAGGTTGTTGGCGAAGCACAGGGGCTGCCCGTTGACGACCGCCGTTCCGCAGTCGGGTCCCATCACCAGAAGGCCCTTCGCCCCCGCCGCCTTCTTGAGCTCCACCTCCTCCTGGAGGGAAACGTTGTCGGAGAAAAGCATCACGTGGAGCCCTCGATCCAGGGCCTTCCGGGCTTCCCGAGCGGCCCAGGCCCCGGGCAGGGAGATCACGGCCAGGTTGGCCTGCGGGAGGCGGGCCAGGGCTGCGTCCAGGGTGGGCGCCCGCGCAAGGCGCTCCCCGGGGGCGTCGGGGCGCTTCTTCCGGTCCACCAAGGCGAAGGCCCGCTCCAGCGCGGAATCCGCCTTCGCCTCGTCCTCCGCCTCCACGGCCGCCAGAAGGTCGTTCGGCCCCGCCCCGTCCAGGTCGGAGCCGCCGAACCCCAGGTCCCGAAGGAGGTCCCGGTTCATGTCGGTCCCCATGGCGATCACCGCTTCCCGGACGCCCTCCGAAGCCTTGATCTCCTTGGCGGCCAGCATAAGGAACACGGAATCGTGGTAGGAATCCTTGCGGACCAACAGCTTTTTCATGCCGGAACTCCTTCCTGCGTTACTTGGATGGCCGCAAGGCGGATGGGACGCCCCGGAAACGCATCCTTCGGTTCCAGCCCCCGGGCAATCCTTCACGGTTCGCCGATCCCCGAGAGCAATCCTGCCAGCGCGTCCCGGCCCGAAGTCGCGCCGTGGCCCAGGGCGCCCCGGATATCGGGAGGAAGGGCATCCCCGTCCCCGTGCCTCGCGGCCGTCCTCCCTCCCCGGGCCTCTTCCGCGAGGGCCCGCGCCACCCTTGCCAGGTAAGCCGGGAAGACACCCTCCCGCGCCCCCGCCAGGAGGGTCCTGCCGGCGGCCGTAGTGCGGGAGAGGTCCGGAAGGCCGGACGCATCCGGGACCGTCCCGCCGTTCCGGAGAGCCCGTCCCAGAAGCCAGCCGGCCAGGAAATCGTCCCCCGCGGGGGTCGTTCCGGGGCCGAAGCCCACCAGGCAGAAGGGAAAATCCTTCTCCCCGCGCAGGGCCCGGAACCTCGTTCCGAACGGACCAGCCCCATGGATGCCTTCGGAAGGCCCTCCGGATTCCAGGGCGGCTTCGAGGAGACGAAGAGCCCTCCGAATTCCTTCCGGGCCCGACCGGCGAAACCTTCGGGCCGATCGAAGGATCCCGGGACGGGGATCCCATGCGCGCAGGGGCGGCAGTTCGAGCTCCAGAGCGCCCAGGAGTACCCGGCACGGGGACCCCCACAGAAAACGAACGGCATCCCCGGGGCGCGCCCGGGCGGCCAGCGCTTCGAAGGCCCGGGATCCCGGCCAGAAACCCCGGGCTTCCATGTCCTTCCCCGAGCGGAGGAAGGTAATCCATAGGCCGTCCGGGTGCGAGAGGACAACGGCCCGCCGGAACACGCCGGCTGCCGCGGCCTCCCAGTCCTCCCGGGGGACGAGCGGCCCCGCCAATACCGCCCGGGGCCGGGGGGTCGGGGCCCCCGTCAGCCTTCCGCCGAAGTGATGTCCTTCGGCCTCAGGATCAGGTTGAGCACGATGCCGAAGATAGCGGCGAGCCCGAGGCCGGAGAGCTTGACGGCTCCCAGCTCGAAGCTGGCGCCCCCCAGGCCCAAGACCAGCATGGCCGCCGTGATGATGAGGATCTTCGGGTTTCCGAGGTTGACGCGGGCGTCCACCATATTCTTCACGCCTATGGAGGAGATCATGCCGAACAGGAGTATGGAGATCCCCCCGATGACCGGCCCGGGTATGGTGCCTACCACGGCCG
>CAYTYG010000126.1:0-1294 GCA_964441515.1 uncultured Treponema sp. | reverse complement strand
CCAGGAGGATGGCGCAAACGGCGGCAATCCGCATGATGATGGGATTGTACGCCCCGGTCAGGGCCACCGCGCCGGTGTTCTCGGAATAGGTCGTGTTCGCCGGCCCGCCGATCAGCGCCGCCAGGGACGTCGCCAGGCCGTCGCCGATGAGGGTCCTGTGGATCCCCGGTTCCTTGATGAAATCCTTGCCCACGACGTTTCCGATGGCCAACACGTCCCCGAAGTGCTCCACGATCGTCACGATGGCGATGGGGACCATGATGCTGATCCCCTCGGCGGAGAACTTGGGCAGGGTGAACTTGGGTATCCCTATCCAGGCCGCGTTGCCCATGGCCGAGAAGTCCACCAGGCCCAGGACGGCGCAGAGCAGGTAGCCCGCGATCAGGGCCAGGAGGACTGGGAGGTTGGCCGCGAACTTCATTCCGAATCTCGGCAGGGAGATCTTCACGAAGATCCCCACGGCGAAGGTGAAGAGGGCTATGCCCCAACATCCGTTCACGCCGATCCTCTGTGCCAGGGCCGCCGAGTTGGTGCCGTTCGCGCTCTGGATCGCGACGGGCGCCAGGATGAGGCCGATCAGGATGATCATGGGACCGGTCACGTGGGGCGGCAGGATTTTATGGATGGTATCGTAGGGCACGAACTTGAAGACGACGGCCACCGCCACGTACAGGAGCCCCGCGATCACGATGCCTCCCAGGGCGTACGGAAGCCCCTGGCTCTTCCCAATCGCGATGAGCCCCGGGATGAAGGCGAAGGAACTCCCCAGGAAGACCGGAACCTTGAAGCCGGTCACCACATGGAACAACAGGGTTCCGACTCCCGCCGCGAACAGGGTCACTCCGATGTCCAGTCCCGTCAGGATCGGGACGAGCACGGTGGCCCCGAACATCACGAAGGTGTGCTGTATCCCCAGCACGACGTTCTTTGCGTTCAGGCTCTTCTCCACGAAAGACTCCTTGTAATGATGCCGGACGATTCCGCCCCGTCAGCCCGCGGCTTCCGGAACGCGCCCCCCGTTTTACACACGGCTTTCAAGGCCGTGAGACCCTCCCCAAAAACAAGTCCCGGCTCCCCGGCCAACCGCGGACGACCTTACCCGGTTTCGCCCCGGGAGCGCAACTCCGGGGCGGAGCGGCAGGACCCGAGGGGGCTCTTGGTTATCCAGTTGTCGATCGGGGTCTTGTCCCGCAGCGCTCTCCAGACGTCCTCGGATCGCAGCGGCATATGGGTCAACTCGGCTCCCGTGGCGGCTTGGATCGCGTTGCCCAGGGCGGCGGCCACCGAGATCATG
>CAYTYG010000125.1:0-8750 GCA_964441515.1 uncultured Treponema sp. | reverse complement strand
ATGGATCCGACGAAGATAAGCGCACCGGAATTGCGCCGATATTCTTCCAGGAGTTCCGTACGAAGCAAGACTTCGAGACCCGGACGGCGGACATCGTCCGGGAGGGATGCAAAGGACGGGGCGGACTGCCTTAAAAGCGTCGTTTCGGCTGGATTCCACACGGCGCAGAAAGTCAAGTCGTCCGGTCCTCGATCCGCCCAAAGCGTTTCCCAGAGATCGTCGGGCACGACGACCTGGCCCAGCGCGGTGCGGCTTGAGAGCGCGTAGCCCTCCCTTAAAATCCGAAAAGGACGCTCGAATTCCGCCCCGGTCCCGGACCGGAGTACTGCCCGCGGGGAGGACGCGGCGCCCCGTATTCCCCGGTAGTACCCGGTTCCCAGGATATCCTTACCCGGGGGCGGGAGGTCCGAGGAGCGGCCGGTATCCTCAAGCAGGCGGCGCCAGGAGGAATAAGCCAAGGCTTCCGCGCGCAGGCTCGTTCCGTCTACCGGAAACGTCAGCTCTACCCTCAGGGACTGGACCGTCCGGAATGTAGGACGGGAGCTCCCTTTTATCTCCGGAAAGGACGCGGTCTCGAAGGGATTCCGTAACGCTAGAACCGCGGCCTGGAGGCAGGATAGATCCCGGCTGGAGAGTTCCAGTCCGTTGGGACGGGTGCGGTCCAGCTGGATTTTTTCGTTGGAGGCAAGGGCGAAGAGGGTTCCTCCGGAGGTGACCGCTATGGCGACGAATATGGCGGCGGCCGAGAGCGTTCCAGCGGTCCTTCGCAGATTGGTTGAGAGCCTGGAGGAAGCCAGGAAAAAGGGAGCGCCCAGGGACCGGATTGGGCCCCGGAGTCCTTCGAGGAGCAGATACAAGAATCCTTCCAGGAACGGGTAGGTTCCCGAGATCACGGCCGCGGGCGCCAGGGCGAGATAGGGCAGGGCCGTCCGGGCGTCCGGAGATGAGGCCGCCAGGTATCCCGCAGCCAGGAGGAGGACCCCGATGGCGGCCGTTCCCCGGCGGGGGCGATGGTTGTACGTCCCGTTTGGGCGGAAAAGGGACACGGGCGGAGAAGCCCCGACGGAGAGGGCGATGGAGGGAACCGCCACGATCATGTGTGCGATCACTAGGAGAAGGACGACGCCCACGACGGCGGGGCTAACCGGCATCTCAACCGCCCCCCGCTTCCGGACCAGGAATCCGAGGAGAAGGGAGAAAAAACGGTTCAGGACCAGAGAGGCGGCAAGCCCCGCGGCGGCCGCCAGAAGCACGGAGAGGGAGTGCTTCCCCCAGAAAAGCGAAACCGTGGAACTCCGGCGTACTCCAAACATGGAGCGAAGGGCGATTTCCCGGCTGTATCCTTGGAGAAGTAAACCGGACATGAACCATGTGAATCCGAGGGAAAGGAGACCGGCAAGGGCCGCGCATAAAAGGAAGAACAAGCGCATGTATTCGGGTTCGGAAGGGGAGGGAGGCGCGCCGGAGAGGCCGATGGAGAGGAAGGTAGCGATGATGAGGAGGTTAATCGAGAGCCCCGTAGCGAGCGCCCCCAGGCCCCGTCCGGGAAGGTTTGTCATCCGTAGAGTTTTTCCATGGCCGATTGGACTTCCAGGATGCGGTCAAAGAACGTGCGCCGGTCTCCCCCGCTTCGAATCTCCGTGAATACTCCGCCGTCTTTGAGGAACACGACTCTACGTGCCCAGCTCGACACGTATGGATCGTGGGTGACCATCAGCACGGTCGTCCCGCGGAGGCGGTTGATTTGAACGAATTGATCCATCAGGTCCCGGCCGGACCGGGAATCCAGGGCTCCGGTAGGTTCGTCCGCCAGGAGTACGGCGGGCCGGATCGCGAGGGCCCGGGCCGCGGCGGCCCGCTGCTTTTGTCCTCCGGAAACCTCCGACGGATACTTGCTCAGCAGAGCCTCGATTCGGAGGGAAAAGGCCGCTTCCGTCGTCCGGGATTCTATCTCTCCTTCCGGTAAACGGGAAAGGATCAGGGGAAGGGCGACATTTTCCCGTATCGTCATCGAATCGAGCAGGGAGGAGTCCTGGAATACGAAGCCAATGCAGGTACGCCGGAAATCGCTGAGGTCGTCTCCCCGAAGCTCCGGTACTTCCTTCCCGTTCACCCGGATCGAACCGGAATCCGGCCGCTCGACACCGGCTATCAACTTCAACAGGGTCGTCTTGCCGGATCCGGAAGGGCCCATGACGGCCACGAAGTCTTTCGCCTCGACGTCCAGGGATGCCAGGTCCAGGGCCAGGACGGACGGTCCGCCGAAACGGGAACCGTAGGTTTTTTTGACTTCCCGGATCCGGACGGTAGTCATTCGAAACGCTTCCTTCCCACGGGAACGCGGACCGTCGCGACCGTACCGCCCCCTTCTGCGTCTTCCAGGGTTACCCCGATCCCGAGCTTTTCCGCGGCTCGGAAAGCCAGGTGAAGTCCGTATCCCGAGGACGGCAATCCGGAACCGTCCGCGGCTCTGCCTGCGATTCCCACGAAGGAACGGGTGGACACCCTTTCCCGGTCTTCCTTGGGAATTCCGGGGCCGTCGTCTTGTATGCGTATCTCCGCCGCCGAATCCTCGAGGCAAAGGTCTATCCCTACGGCTTTGGTTGCGTATTTGGCGGCGTTCACGATGATCTGATCCAGGATGAAAGCGATCCATTTCCTGTCCGTGTCGGCATGGACGGCATGTTTCGCGAGGTCGAGGGATATGCCGCGGGCTATGAAAAGCCTGCGGCACCTTCGCACGGATCCGGTGACTAGGTCTAGCAATTCAACCGGTTCGATGCGGGTATCCCGCTCGAAATCCGCCAGACGGATGCGGCCTAGGGAGAGTTCTAGCAACCGGTCCAACTCTTCGGCTTCCAGTTTTATATCCCTCGGTCTAAGGGGATCGCCCATCCGTTCCGAAGCCTCGGCCAACAGCCCCAGAGTCGCGACGGGGGCTTTCATGGCGTGGATGGACGCAACAAACGCCTCCATATCCGCGGCTGCCGCAGAGCCTCGCTCCGAAAGCAGCCGGGCGGCTTCCCGTCGTTGCGCTAGGGCGAGGGCTTTCCACCTTCGGGCCGTCTCTCCCCGTGCCGCGGGCAGCTCGGAGTTCAGGGGATCTTCCCGAAGTTTTTCGAACGCTCGCCATTCCCGGGCGCGCAGGAAGGTACGCACGGCAAGGTATAGGAGGGCTGAGGTTATTTGGACAAAGACGGAATAGAGAGCGTTTGAGGAGTCCAAACCGTTATAGGCGTCGATCAAGTTAACGATCACGCCAATAACCGCCTGGAACGCAATGAGCCCCGCGAGCGGTGCGGCGTCCACGGCCAGGGAACGTAAAACCTTCACGGGATTCGGTAGCCTTCGCCCTTCGATGTCTGGATAATTCCCCCCGCGCTGATTTCGGAGAGCCTTTTTTTCAATCTCGTGACATTGACGGTAAGGGTGTTGTCGTCCACGAAGGTATCCTCGCTCCAAAGCGCGTCCATGAGATCCATCCGGGAGACGATACGCCCATCTCGGGATAACAGGGTTTCCAGGATCCGGGATTCGTTTTTCCCGAGTTCGATGGAATCGCCGTCCTTGGACACCACGCGGCGCTCTACGTCAAAGACCAAGCCCGATCGGGCAAGGATACGCGGAATGCCTTCGGCCCAGGAGTATGTCCTTCGAACGAGAGCGCGGGCATGCTCCGCGAAGAGGTCTGCGTCGAAGGGCTTGGAAAGCCAGCCGTCGGCGCCTGTGGCCAGGGCCCGTATCTGGTCCCGGGAGGAAGAAAGGCCGGTAAGAAAGAGGATAGGGACCCGTGACACGGCTCGGATGCGGGAACACCATTCGAACCCGTCGTAGGACGGGAGATCCACGTCCAGAACGACAAGATGGGGCTTAACGGCCGCGAGCTCCGCAAGGATATCCCGGAAGCTTTCCGAGGCCGTCACCGAAAAACCCCATCGGGACAACGTTTGCGTTTCGAGATCCCGAACCACGGGATCATCCTCCACCAGCAGGACTCGAAACCCATCCATGGCTTTAGAAGAAGATGTGAAAAATGTATTGGTCCGATAGCACCAGGGCGCCCAACGCGACAAGGTACACCACGAATCCCTTAAGGGATTTTTCGCGGACAAGCTTCAGCATAAAGGAGACCGCGAAAAAGCCGACCACGGCGGCGGTCAGGGTCCCGGCCAGGATGGGGATCGTCAACCCTCCTCGGGCGGATTCTCCTCCGAAGATATCCCGGGCCTGGAACACCACGGCGCCGAGGATGGCGGGGATAGATAGAAGGAAGGAAAACCTGGCCGCGAAGCCCCGGTCGAAGCCGCGGAAAAGGGAGCCGGCTATGGTCAGTCCGGACCGGGAGACGGCCGGGAAAATCGCAAAGCCCTGGAACGCCCCCACTATCAGGGCGTCCACTGTCGTGGCGTCCTTCTCCGTCTTGACCGTCCCGCCCCGGGCGGAGATCTTCTCGGAAACGAGCAGCACCGCCGCGGTGGCAAGGAACGACCATCCGAGGGTTTCACCCGACCGGAAGGCGGCCTCGATCGTGTCCTCGAAAATAAACCCGACAAGCACCACGGGAAGCGTGGCCGCCGCGAGAAGCAGGGTTAGACGCTGGAAAGGGCGCCGGAGTAGTTCGAGGATGTCCCTCCTCAGAACCACCATCACCGCCGCGAGGGTTCCCAGATGGAGCATCGTGTCCAGGGCTAGAGAAGCCCCCGAAACTCCCAGGATTTTTTGCGCGAGCACCAGGTGCCCGGAGCTGCTGACGGGAAGGAATTCGGTCAAGCCCTGGATAAAACCCAGGAAGACGGCTGTCGTCGTGTTCATGAAAATCCTTACTGATCAATAGGAATACGATACCGTAAAAATACCGCCCGAAAGGCCCACATTCCATCCCCCGGGCTTGTTCTCATGAAGCCAAGGTACGATAAATCCCGCGGCCGCTCCTAGGAGCGCTCCGGCCGCGACGTCCGTCGGATAATGCGCTCCCGAGAAGACCCGGAGAAGAGCCGTCGCCGTCGCGATCGAGAAAGCCCCGGCGCCGACAAGGATTTTTCCTGCCCGGGCCGCGTTTCCTCGGCCGTATACATAGGTGACGAAGGCCGCCGTCATGAAAGCAAAGGACGTATGTCCCGAAGGAAAACTGCGGAAGCGATCATCGTCCGAGTTCAATCCCGCTGGGGTCCCGGGACGGGACAAGTACGGGCGGGGCCGGCCGATCGCGGTCTTTAACACATCCTTGAGTCCGATCGACCAGAGAGCGCTTTCGATGTACAGGACCGCGATCGTACCGACATCCTTCATGGTGAACTCATCCAGGAGCAGCGGCAGCATGGCCAGGGAGCCCAGGCTTGCCGCCGTACCCAGCATGTCCAAGGTCGAGCTGTAGGGGAATACCCAGCCATCGTCGAACCATCCAAGGGCGGACGGCTTCCGAGCGGGTCCGTCCGTCCGTACATGGCCGTACGCGAAGAGCGCCGCGCCCGGAAGACCGACCGCCAAGTCCGTTTCCCATCGGAGCGAGAACGACCCGCTTCCGCCCGCGTGTACGGGGAGGACGATACCGGAAAGGACGAATACCGCAACGACCTGTCGGATGTATGTAGTAACTCGAAAAGGGTTTCCCATGCAAGGCCTCCATGGGGTCGGAGGCTATCCTTGCGGGAACAGGCCCGTCCATCGAAACGTCTTACATCTGCGGCCGGAACCTGACCGGCGCGTAAGGCGGGCGGGATCGGGAAGGGATCAGTGCCCCGAGGCCCGGTACTTCCCGGTTTTTTCCTCGCTTGAACCGATGCCTTGTCCGCTCCAGAGCTTCATGTAGCTTGCCGCCGTGGGGGCTCCCGCTGCGATCATAGCCTTGTGGGCCGCCGCTGCGACTTCCCAAAGGCGATCCAGCGGTCCCTCCACGACCGTCTCGAAGGGACCGACGGTATAGGGTAACCCGGATGCGTCGATGGCGGCGATGACCTTGTCCACGATGCCCCAGACCTCTTCGCGGCCCTGTCTCCCCATGGGAAGGCACTGTATAGCGAGGGAAGAACGAACGCTTTCGGTATCCATGCGCAACCTCCTTGAACGTGAAAAACTGGGCGGTTTAACCGCTAGCCGAGTTCGAATATGAAAAAGCCCCCGCGGATTATGGGAAGGAACGCGGCGACGGAGGCGAGAAGGCCCAGGACGCAATACGCAGTATCCGTCCGGGTCCAGCGGCTCTCCCGGATGTATGTCCGATTCCCGGGATTCTCCATGCCCCGGGCGGCCATGGAGAGCGCGGCGCGCTCCCCGTGCCGTACGGCCCCGGCGAGCAGGGGAACGGCGACCCGGAGCCTGTCCCGGGCTTTTCTCTTCCGGGCCCCGAATCTCGCGGCCTGGGCCCGCTCGATGATTCCCAGATCCCTGCGTAAAAGGGGGATCGTGTTCCATCCGGCGAAAAGCGCGTAGCCTATCCTGGGGGGAAGGCGAAGGTTAACCATGAACGAACGGAAGAGATCGTAGGGGTTCACGGCGTAGATGAAGCCGATCGAAAGGGAGATCAGGCAGACGCTTCGAAGAAAGACGCAGGTGCCCCGCCAGAGGCCGTTCACGCCCTCCGCCGGGAAAAGAACGTTCAGCGCGAACAGTCCCGCGGAGACGATGGACAGCGCGGCGAGGGTCTTGAGGAAATCCCGGAAGTCGACGCCCCCGAGGAGGGCGAGATGGACGATTCCCAGGGCCAGGAACGCAAGGGGCGTGACGGCATCGAAGGAGAGAAAGACGGGAACAAGGAAACCGGCGGTCACGAGGAGGACCGCGAGGGGATTACGCGGACCTATACGCGGCATCGCGTTCCTCCCGTTCCCGGAGCTTCCCGTTCTCCAGAATAAATATCCTGTCCGCCACGCACGCGGCAAACTCGGCGTCGTGGGTTACCAGGAGGATGGCGGCTTTACGTTCCGCAAGGGAACGGATGTCCCGGGTCAGAAGGAAGCGGTTCGCGTCGTCCAGGCCGTAGGTGGGTTCATCCAGGAGGTAGATGGATCTCTTCTCCGAGAAGGCCACGCAGAGGTTGAGCCTCCTTTTTTCCCCCTCGCTCAGGCGGAAAGGATTTGACTCCAGCTTGCCTTCCAGGCCGAAGGCGCGGGCGAGGGGCCCCGGATCGCCGCCCGACAGCGCCAGCTCCTGGCCCGCCGTATCCGCAACGAACATATGCTCAGGATTCTGGGGTACGTACAGGAAGGACGCGTTGAAGTCCCGGTCCTTCAGGGCGGTCGTTTCCCTACCGTCGAACCACACGGTTCCAAGACCCTTGGGAAGGATGCGCGCGATCCGGGAGAGGATCGTTGTTTTCCCGCACCCCGAGGGGCCCAGTAGGGCCGCCGTCTCGCCGCGGCGTAGGGAAAAAGTAAGGCCGGAAAACAATACCGGGCCGTCCTTTCCGAAGCGATGGCCAAGATCGCGGATCTCCAGGGCCGGCGCCCCCTCCCTCCCGGGAGGGGCTTCGGACGGATCGGGGGGGAAAGGCCGCAGCCCGCGGGGAGGCCGGAAGTCCGAGCGCTCAAGCCGGCCGTCCTCCGTAACCTCCCAACTTGCGGTGCAGACGGCCGCCGCCGCGCGGATGTCGTGCTCCACGACCACGACGGCCGTGCTTTCGGGAAGGAGGGACAAGCTCGCGAAAAAGCGCCGCGCCGATTCGGCGTCCAGGTATGCGGTTGGTTCGTCCAGGAAGAGGATGTCGGGCTTCCGTGCCAGGGCGGCGGCCAGGGAAACCCTCTGGCATTCCCCGCCGGACAGCGTCAGAGGGTGGCGGCCTGCCAGATGAGAGAGGCCGAGCCGGTCGAGCGCCTCTTCCACCCGGGGCCGTATCTCGGCGGGATCCATGCCCTCGTTCTCGAGGGCGAAGGCGATCTCCTCCTCCACAGAGGGGGTCACTATCTGGGCTTCGGGATTCTGCAGTACGACGCCCTTAAAGGAGTAGAAAATGTCCCGCCCCCCGGTCAGTTCCCCCGAAACGTATTCCGGGGCCAGGCCCGCCAGCAAAAGGAGAAGGGTGGATTTGCCGCTGCCGGAGGGGCCGCGGATCAGGATGCGGTCCCCCTCCTGCACGGTCAGGGAGACATCCCGGAGGACCGGGGCTCGGGAACCCCGGAACCGAAAGCCTGCCGTGTCCAGGCGTACCAGATCATCCGGCACGGGCATCGTCCCCGGAAAGGAGGTTGGCCGCGGCCCCGGTACGGATGATCCCGCGTCCTACCCGGTAAGCCACAAAGCCCGCCCAGAAAGCGCCTCCCAGAACGATGCTGGCAATCTGGACGATCCATACCCAGGGCTGGAGGCCCCAGTACTGGCTGTAGAAGAAGTCCAAGACGTAGGAAAAGAGGCCGGCCGTCATGCCGGCGGCGAGCATGGTCCTCAGGTCCCAGCGGCGGTACCGTGTGGCGGCGAAGACGAGTTCGCATCCCAGCCCCTGGACCAGCCCCCAGATAGCCGCCGTAATCCCCCACTGGGTTATAAATCCTTCCAGGATCGCGGCCACGAGTTCGCCGAACAAGGCTGCGCCGGGCTTCCGTATCAGAAAGGGAACGAGGGTGCCCCCGGTGAACCACATGCCGGCCAGGATATAGCTCAAGCCCAAGGCCGAAAGAGGAGCCGCAAGGGAGGACACGAAAGTCCAGGCCCAGAAAAGGACCCCCAAGGCTACGGACAGTACGACAAGAACGACGATTTCGTTCAGCTTCCAGGTTTTTTTCCCAGCCATGAAACCTCCCGCACCGGTATCTAGCCCG
>CAYTYG010000124.1:7168-8953 GCA_964441515.1 uncultured Treponema sp. | reverse complement strand
GTCCACGCTCCCCTCCATGAGGACGAAGCTCTTTCCACCCAGGCCGTTCGCAAGGCGGATTTCTATGAGGTTGACGTCCGCGGCCTTGACGGCCGCGTCCGCCGCGACGATGCAGACGGCCGCCGTCACGGTCTCGACGATTCCCAGGGCGGCGCCGCCGGTCGGCTCCGAGCACAGGTCCAGGGCGGAAAAGATCGCGGGGTGGACATTGGGAAGAAAGAGGCTGTCCACCATGCTGCTTCCAGCGGCCTGCAAGCCGGCTTTAAGGGCGCTGTTCACTTGGCTCGTATCCCCCGAGAAGAGGACCATGTGCTTGCCGGGGCAAATGGGGCGGGCTTCGAGGAGCTCGACCTCCGCGCGCTTGACGACGGCGTCCGCGGCCTCGATGCCCGCGGCTATGCTGTCCGTCTCGATGAAACCTATCGCCTTATCGGGCATCAATGCTTCCTCCCTCGATCGCTCGCGGCCGCCTCACGAGAGCGGCGCAACCTCTCCCGCGTGATTGTTCATCGCGATTCCGATGGGCGTGACGAAGAGAGGCTCGCCGGGGATCACCGTCGGAATCCCCGTCACGGACTCGATCACCCCCGCCATGCCCGGGAAACGGGCGGAACCCCCGCAGAGGAAGATCCGTTTCGGGCCGAACCTCGCGGCATGGCGGGAGACGATCGTGGCGACTTTCTCCATCACGGGCTTGACCGATGGGAAGATCCTCTCCTGCTCGGCCGCGTTCGTCTTCAACGCCTCCGCTTCCATGAACGGCAGATGAAGAGCGCCGGCCACGACGAGGGTGAAGTGGGTGCCCCCCGTCGGCTCGTCCGCGGTATATACGACCTTCCCTCCCTCGATGACCGCCAGCTTGGTCGTGCCTCCGCCCACGTCCACGACGACCCCGCTCTCCACCTGGAGTAGGGTGCTCGCCGCCGTGGCTTCGTCGACCATGCGCGAACATTCGAACCCCGCGCCCTGGAGCACGTATCCCGTGGCCCGGACCTCGGCGATGGCCACGCCGGGCGGATAGGCGGTGGCCGCGGATTCGAGCGGCCGGCCCAGCCGCGCCTCGACCTGGGCCTTGAGCTCCTTGACCGTCCGGATGGCGCCCATGTAGTCCAATACGACTCCGTCCCGTACGACCTGTGAGAAGCGGTAGGCGCCGGCTATCGGATTGTCCGCCTCGTCCAGGACGACGAGCACCGTGTATGCGGTCCCGAGGTCCACCCCCACATGGATCTCGCCGCCGTACGAGACCGGCGGGGCCTCGGCACCGTCGTAAACTATGGCCCGGGAGGCCGCCTGGAGTATCTCTCCAAGCCGCGGATTTATCCCGGCCGCGCCGGCCGGTCGGCCGGCGGCCGCCTTCTCGCCGCGGAGGTGCTCTCTCACTCGCGCCTTCCTTTTCTCCCTGCCGCACCGCTCATTTGGCGACAGCCGAGGGCTCCTGCTTCCCGAGCCGGATGGTCTCCTGGAAGGGACGCCACTCGCCGGCATTCTCGTCCCTGCCCTGCAGGAGGACCGTCCGACCCGGTTTGGCACCCCCGGGAAGGGCCTCGGGGTAGAGCGACCCGATGTCCCCGCCCTTGACCCGGTTGACTACAAGGAGGAGCCTCGTCTCGGGGAACTGGGTCATCATCTCGAAATCCCCGTCCGAGTCGCCGGCCACGAAAAGGGGCGCCCGCTTGATGAGATTGCGGATGACGACGGACTTGCCCGCCCTCTGGGTCAAGGCGTAGCCGGGCTCCCGGCTGAGTTTCCCGAGGTATCTCCCGGCGGCATCCTGCTGAAGCC
>CAYTYG010000124.1:5435-7158 GCA_964441515.1 uncultured Treponema sp. | reverse complement strand
GACCCGGTTCTCGGGAACATCGAAGCCGTTGGAGGGAAGGGCGCCCATGGCCTGGATCACCGGCTCGAAGGAGGCGGAGACCACCCAGACATCCCAGCCCGCGGCGCGCATCGCCTTCATGAGATAGGCCACTTCCTTCGTGATCCGGAGACCGGCCTTGTAGGTGTAGGAAGCGACCGCCGCCTTTCGTGCCATCCCCTCGGCGTTCTTGAGGGTTACCTTCTCGCTCTTGCGGGGCAGGGCGTCCGCGAGGGCCTCCAGGGCAAGGGCCTGGACCTCGGCCTTGGTCATGCCGACGCACAGGAAGCAGACCCAGGGATAGGAGTACTCGGCCCCGATCTCGGGCGTGTCGGTGAGGCCGTCGTAGAGGAAGGGCAGCTTGACGAGGAAGTCCTTGTACTCGGCTGTCTGTCGTATCTGGTCCAGCGTCATCTTCCGGGCGCCCAGGTAGTTGTCGTAGAGGAAGGCGTAGTCGGCCTCGATGTCGGCCGCGAGGTCGGAGAGGAGGACGCCGCCGTAGTCCGCGGAGAGCTTCAGGACGTTCGTGTCGTCGAGGGTCTTGCCCGCGGCCTCGGGGATGAAGGAGTTAAAGGTCTCCTTGTCCATCGCGTAGCGGAGGTTGAACAGCTGGTAGCGGAAGGTGGTCTCCATGATGTCGTTGTAGATGCAGGTGTTGTCGAAGTCGTAGACGGCGAGGGGTTTCGCGGGGCCCTCGTTCCTTATGAAGGCCTCGCAGGCCTCCCAGTTGGCCGGGTAGAAGTTGAGTCCGGCGGGCATGGGCTTCGCCTTGGACGGCTCCGTCGTCGCGCAGGATACGGCGGAAGCGATGACGGCCGACGCGACGAGAGCGATCGAAAGCCTTAAGGCTTTGTTCATGGTTTACTCCTCGTGTCGAGATCGCCCTCCTCCGCCTCGCGGAGCGCGCCAAGAGGGCGGCCGCCCGGGGAGCTTGCGGCTCCCCGGGCGGCCCGGATACCCGCCGGGCTATCCCGGCGGCCCCTTCCTAGACCTGGTCGGCCCAGTTAGAGGGGAAGGTCGCGTAGAAGATCTTTACCCACGTAGGAGTGTTCCAATGAAGCGACGTCCCCTTGGGGATGAAAATCGTGTCCCCCGTCGTGGCGGTGATCTTCTTCCCATTGTCATAGGTGATTTCCACGAGCCCCTCGACGATGTACTCGATCTCGTCGTAGTTTAGAGTCCACTCGATGCCCGGGCCCGGACGGAAGGACATGAAGCCGCCGGCGATGCTGGCGGAATCATCCATCGTGACGACGTCCAGGAGCCGAAATCCGATCTCCGGGGGATTTCGGAGCACCCCCTTGGCGTCGTGCAGCTCCGTGGGCGGCATGTCCCGGTCGAGGGGCATCTTAACGTGTTTTATCTTGTTGGGGCTCGATCCGTAAACCTTCGGGGTAGCGCAGGGAGGGCAGGACTGTTCCCCTCCCAGGCGCTCGAGAACGGTCTTGACGATCGCCTCGAGCTTGTCGGCGTCCGGCGCGGCCGGCGCGGCAACCGCGGCCGCGTGCGCAGAATTCGAGGAAAACTCGCGGGAATCCTCGACCTTGATCCCGAGTTCGAGCGCCGTATCGCGGGCAAGAGGCGTCAGCGTGTCTCCCGTCTCGAGCCGGAGGACGGTCTGCCCTTCGGACCTGAGGCGCTCTACATCGAACTTGGAGATTATGCGTTTCGCCATGGCTGGCTTCCTAATCCGCGCCGGCGGGCC
>CAYTYG010000124.1:0-5425 GCA_964441515.1 uncultured Treponema sp. | reverse complement strand
GGGGATCACGTGCACCGAAACGAGTTCGCCGACGCGCTGGGCGGCGGCGGCGCCCGCGTCGGTTGCGGCCTTGACCGCGCCCACGTCGCCGCGGACCATGACGGTGACGTAGCCCGATCCGATGCGCTCCTGGCCAATAAGCTTCACGTTAGCTGCCTTGACCATAGCATCGGCCGCTTCGATGGCGCTTACGAGGCCCTTGGTCTCAATCATACCCAAAGCGATCTGGGCAACCTCTGCCATACTTCACTCCTTCACGCAAAATGGATAGCGGCGACATCAAGCCGCCGCCGTATTACCTAACGGCGATCGCCCGCTCCTCAGGCGTCGCGATACTCCGCCTTCGGGGCCACGATCAGGGCGATTATGATGCCGAGCACGCCGGCGCTGATCTTGCCGATGATGAGCGGGCCGATGAACTGGGGCCCGTTCGCGGCGGTGAAGCCGAGGTGGTCGGCGAGGGTGAAGGCGGCAGCCACCTGGAAGGCGGCGTTGATGACCTTGCCGCGAGGGGTCATGTCCTTGAACATGCCCCACATGGGGATGTTGTTGGCCAGGGTTGCAACGAGACCGGCCGCGCCGATGTTGTCCATGCCGAGGGCCTTGCCGAGCGCTCCAAGGGGCTTTCCAAGTACCGTGGTGAGGAACTTGACGAGGGGATACGCACCGGCGAGGGCCAGGGCGATGGCCCCGATTATCTCAAGCCCCTGCATGGCCGTCTGGCCGAACTCGTCGGGGGTGAGCGAGAAGGTCGGTGCCATGCCTTTCAGGATGACGACGCCGGTCTGGGTCTGGAAGATGACCAGGCCGAGCCCCACTAGGATGAAGCAGGTGATGAACTTGCCGAAGACCATGAACCCCTTGATCATCGCATCGCGGGCGAAGAAGAGCCCCGCGGCGATGAGGGCGGCGATGATGAAGACCGGAACGAGGTAGAGGAAGGATGCGCCGATGGGGTTGCCGGCAAGCACGCTCTGGATGAAGGCGCCGAAGGGCGCGACGATAATGCCGGCTAAGATGCCAAGGGACATGTACTTGCGGTCCTTCTCCTGGATGATGCCCAGGGCGACCGGGATGTTGAACACGATATTGACGCCGAACACGGAGCCGAGGAGAAGGCCTCCGAAGTACCCTACCCACTCGGGATCCCCGGCGGCCTTGGCCAGCTGGAGGCCGAGGGGCGTCGCGCCCATGTCGATGGCGAGCAGCGTACCCGCGAACATGGCGGTCTTGGAACCGAGCATAGTGAAGACGGGACCGACGGCCGGGACGAGCCATTTTGCAAGCAGGGGCGCCATGGCGATGATTCCGACCATGGCCAGCGACAAGGGGCCCATGGCCATGAAGCCGTTTTCCATCTCCTGGCCGAAGCCGTCGATGAGGGGCAGGTGCACATTGGGCGCCCAATGCTTGATGATCCTCTCGATAATTCCGAGCACCGCGAAGATAGCCATGATCCACAATACTGTCGTACTGATTGCAGCCATTTTCAGACTCCTTCCTAATAGTGTTGGTAGGCTCCTGAACTTCCGCGTATATCGCCTGGACGTATCCCTGGGAACATGATGCTCTTCGTCGAACCTCCTCTCTGACTGCCGAATACGACGCTGGGTAGCCAACAGGTGCACGTTATTCCATCGGGGGATCCATGCTCTCCATCCGCATGGCACTCCTCAGATTTCCTTTCCCGAAACCGGGAGAACAACCTTCATTTCTGCGCCATCGCCTCCTGGACTACGAGCCGTACGACGGCCTCGACATCAACCGCGGAAGGCCCGGTGGAAACGGCCGGCGCCGCGGCGGGTGCGGCTTTCCGATCGTAGACGACCGGCGGGTCGAAGCTTCGCAGGCCGTAGGCGACCCGTTTGACGTTCATGAGATGGTGCACGGTGATGTTGTCGCTGGAGATGCCGCCGCCCATGCCGCCCGTGGCCAGGGTAAGCGAGGGCATCAGGCCCGTCGTGAAGCCGATGGCGCCCGCCGTCGTGGAAGTGTTGACGATGATACGGAACGCCGGCTTCTGGAGCCCGAACTGGAGGATGATGTCCTCCTTGCCGCAGTGGATGCCGAGGGTGTGGCCCTTCCCGCCGAAGTTGAGCATCTCGATGCAGCGCTCGCAGCCGGCCTGCCATCCGTCCGCGACGTAGAAGGCAAGGACGGGAGCGAGTTTCTCCCGGGACAGGGGCTCGGCCGGGCCGATCTGGCTGCATCGGGCCACGAGGATACGAGCCGTGTCCGGGACCTCGAAGCCGGCCATCTCGGCGACCTTCTGGGGCGATCGTCCGACGAAGCCGGTCTGCATCAGGCCGTTCGGGCGGAACATCATCCGGGCAAGCCGCCCGGACTGTTCGGCGGAAAGGAAGTAGGCCCCGTTCGCCTCCATGCTCCCGGCGAGCCGCTCCGCGACCGGGGCGTCGGCGATTACGGCGCCCTCGTGCGAGCAGATGACCGCGTAATCGAAGCTCACGCTGTTCACGATGTCCCGGGCCGCCTTCTCCACGTCGGCGCTGCGGTCCACATATACGGGAACGTCTCCGGGGCCCACGCCCAGCGCGGGCTTGCCCACGCTGTGCGCGTACTCCACCATCGCCTCGCCGCCGGTGGCGATTATGAGCCGGACCGCCTTCTGTTTCAGCAGCTCCTGGGTTCCCTCCATGCTGACACGGGTCATGCAGCTGACCGTTCCCTTGGGCGCCCCCGCCTTCTCGGCCGCCTCGGCCAGGATGCGCACGGCCTCGGCGGTGCACCGGACCGCGTTCGGATGCGGGGCGACGACGATAGCGTTGCGCGCCTTGACCGCGATGAGGGCCTTGAAGATGGCGGTGGAGGTGGGATTCGTCGTGGGAACCAGGGCGGCTATCACTCCGAAGGGCCAGGCAATCTCGATGATCTTCCTCTCGTCGTCCCGGTTGATCACGCCCTCGGTTCGTACGTCCTTTATAGACATCCACACATCCCGGGCCGCGAACTGGTTCTTGACGGCCTTGTGCTCCGCCACGCCCATGCCCGTCTCTTCCACGGCCATGCGGCCCAGCCGTTCCGCCGCTTGAAAGGCGGCCTCGGCCATCGAGACGCAGATGAGGTCGATTTGATACTGGTTCAGCTTCGAGAGCCCTTCCTCGGCCCTTTGCGCCTGCGCGACCAGGTCCCTTGCCTCTTGAATGGACTGAAGGTCGTTGCCGAACGATTCCGGCATGTTCCTCCCCCCTTATTGGAAGGCCATCGGGTTGGCGACGACCGACGCGACCGCTTCGTCAAAGGCCGCGCAGGCGGCCCGGCAGGCGCTCTGGGTCCCGACGAGGAAGGCGGCGGTGTTGTTCGTCTCGGTATTGCGCGCGTACATGCCGATCTTCACGTCCGAGGCCTTGAGGGCGCGCTCGATGCCGTAATGGCTCTCCAGGGGATTGGCCACGACATAGGCGATGGGCTGGCCGGGCTTCACGTTCGCGAGCTGCGAGAGGTAGGTGCCCGTGCGGGAGATGGTCATGGACAGCCAGGCGTGGAGGGGCGGCTTGTCGATGGTGGCGTAGCGTATCTCCCGTTCCACGAATTCCAGAAGGGCGTTCATCGCGGCCGTAGCCTCCGCCGGGTTCGGAGCCGCGAGAATCAGCAGGGCCTCGCCCGCGAGGGGGCCCGAGGGATAGGCGCCGCCGGCAAAGTGGGAGACGCAGGACGCCACCCGGCACTCGGCTTTTTTCGTCGCCTCGTCGCCGCCGATGTACAAGGGATCGTCGATGCTGCTCGTGAACAGGGCGACGCTTTTCTCGCCCGGTTCCAGCTTCATGGCCTCCGCCATGTCCGGATGGACGTTCGGTATGAGCCGGACCGCAAGGATCTCCGGCTTGAGGGTGCGCTGGATTGTCAGGGACATTCGTTTTCTCCTTCCTTACGGCCTACTCACGATCAAACCGCGCGGGGCTCCGCGCTTCCCGGAGCGCCGGCCGGTTTCCCGTGCGCGGCGCCCGGGTTTAGCTCACGTCCTTTTCTTCGCCGCTAGCTCGACTCCGCTCGTCTTGTACTTCAGGTATTCCTTCGCGAGCCCCACCGCCTCGGCGGCGGCCTCGATCGGATCCTTGCCCTTCTTGGAGATCATGCAGATGTTGTCGCGGTTCGCGTCCGTGGTGAGGGGTTCCCATCTGGGCTTGTATCCCATGTAGATGGAAAGCGCGTCGGAGATTATCAGGCCGGGCCGCTCCCCGATGAGCACGATCACGATGTCCGCGTTGAGAAGGGCCCCGACGTCGTTCATGATGCCCACCCGGGCCCGGTTGACGTAGACGGGGGGATTGACCGCGATGCCCGCTCCCTTGAATCCCTCGAGGAGGCCCTTCAGCACGTCCCCGGCGTAGCGCTCGACGGCATAGCCCGAGAGCCCGTTGGACACGACGATCTGGACCGTGGGATTCTTGGGGCACTTCTCGAGAAGGATCGCCTTGGCCTCGTCGCTCAACTTTCGGGCGAGGGGCGGAAGTCGGAGATAGGTCTCCAGGGATCCGAGGGCCCCGGTTTCCCCGAGGTTGAAGAGCTTCAAGGCCTTTATCTTGTCCTCGGGTAGGCCGTACTTGAGCGAGTCTTGGGTCGCAGCGTGGTCGGCCCTCATCTGGAAGTACGTGAGGAGCCTGGGGCGCGGACCGTTCCGGCCGACGCAGACGCGCTGCGGCGTGGCGCGGATGAGCGCCTTGGCTCCCTCGGGGTCGGCCGGCTGTTCTATGCCGACGGTGAGGCGGGCCTCGGGCGAAGTCACGTCCTTTACCGAGATGCTGAATTTCATGGCCTCTGCGCGCCGGGCCACGATATCGGCCGCCTTTTGCTTGCCGACGTAAAGCGGATATGCTCCCATGTTGTTCTCCTCTTCCTATCGCTTCAGGAAGAACGAAGCGTCGCCGGCCTTCTCGGTCAGCTTGCCGTCTTTCAGAATGCCGAGATCCTCCGCCCACTTCTCCCACTCCGGGGCGGGGCGGGTACCCATGGCGCTCCAGAGGGAAGGCGTGTCGTGATAGCTGGCGCACTGGTAGCTCAGCATGACGTCGTCTCCCATGGAGACGCCCATATGGTAGTTGCAGCCCGCCGCGGCATCGAGGACCATGAGGAACTCGTTGGTGTTCTGGTCGGCGCGGACGTGGTTCGTGTAGCAGTTGTCCAGCCCGAGGGGGATGCCGAGCAGCTTGCCGCAGAAATGGTCCTCCAGCCCCGCGCGCATGATCTCTTCGGAGTTATAGAGGTATTCGGGACCGATGAAACCGACGACCGAGTTCACTCCGATGGGCGCGTAGCGGCGCGCTAGGGCGTGCTTGCGGGCCTCCAGGGTCAGCTGGTCCGCGTTGTTGTTGGCGTAGGCGGACAGCTCGGTGCCCTCGCCGGTCTCGAAGTACATGAAGTTCGGGCCCTTGGAATAGCAGAACTTCTTCGCCAGCTCGTTGGCCTC
>CAYTYG010000123.1:8485-8954 GCA_964441515.1 uncultured Treponema sp. | reverse complement strand
GATGGGCGGGGAACCGCGCGAGGGCCTGGGAATAGGGAAGCACCGCCGTGGAGGGCCGCCCCAGGATGTTCCTCTCGAATACGCCTAGAAGGGCGTCCAGGAGGGCCGGATTCTTCCGGGGCTCCGGGTTGAGGGCCAACCGGTCGGCTTCCGCGGCGCCGTCCAGGATATCCCGGAAGGTCTCCGGTCCGAAGGCCAGGGAAAGGACCACCCCGCCCACCGCGGAGGTGGAGCTGTACCGCCCCCCTATGAAGTCGTCCATGTAGAAGGAATCCAGGTAGCCGGGATTATGCGCCAGGGGGCTCGTCTCGCTGGTAACGGCGACAATGTGGCGCGATGGATCCATTCCCGGCTTGGAGCGCCGGACGAGGAAATCCCGGGCGAAGGACTCGTTGGCCAGGGTCTCCTGGGTTGTCCCGCTCTTGGATACCAGGATGAAGAGGGATCGGCTAAGATCAAGCCGTCCCAG
>CAYTYG010000123.1:0-8475 GCA_964441515.1 uncultured Treponema sp. | reverse complement strand
GGATGAATAGGGTCGTCTCGGGGTCCAGGGAGGAAAGGACGCCGTTCGCGTCGTCGGGGTCCACGTTGCTGATGAAGCGGGCGTCCATGCGCAGGCGGCCCGCCCGGCGGGCCCAGTTCTCCAGGGCTATGTGCAGGGCCCGGGGACCCAGGTCGGAGCCCCCGATCCCGATCTGGACCGCGCAGCGGAAGGGCTTGCCGGTGGATCCCGCCAGGCGGCCGGAGTGCACGTTCCGGGCGAACTCGGCGATCCGCGAACGCTCTCCCTCGTAGAAGGCCCGATAGTCCCTCCCGTCCAGTACGACGGGCCCCGCCGGCTCGCCCCGGGTAAGATGGTGGAGGACCATCCGGTCCTCTCCGGTGTTCATCCTCTGGCCGGAAGCCAGGAGCCGGTACTTCTCCGTCAGCTCCTGCTCCCCCGCGAGCTTCTCCAGAAGGGCTATCGTGCCGTCGTCCGCGTCCGAAGCCGCCCAGGAGAAGACGAGCCCCCCTCCGGCGTCCGCCCGCCGTTCGGCCACGGCGTCCGGGGAAAGGGCTATGCGGAGATCCGCGGGTTTTCTCGCGGTCAGGGCTCGGAAGGACGGGCTCTCGTCCAGGTTTCGGAACTGAGCCATGACGGCCTCCTGAAAATCTGCAGGATACGGAAACGGGCACTGTTCCCTTTCGGTACGGTCATGATAGCGGGGGCTCCGCGCTTGTTCAAGGCCGGATACGGAAGAGGCCCGAGCTTTCTACACCCGGGAACCCGTGGTATACTCGTGCGGAAATACAATGACGGAACGAGTCAGCATCGTCGAGACCGAGTTCATCCTCCGATCCGCGATGGAATCGCGACTGCCGCTTCGGCTCCTGGGGGCCGGGAAGTCCGTACGGGCCCTGGTCCGGGAGGTAAGGAAGGACGCCCTCGTCCTGGACGCCCCGGTTTTGGAAAAGCGACGGCTCAATCCCTGGGAAAACCTATGCGCCTACTTTAATTTCCGCGGCAAGGACATGACCTTTTCCTCGAAGGTCCTGCGCCAGGAAGGCGGCCGGATCTCCCTGGCCTACCCGGACCGTATCCTCCGTTCTCCCGCGAGAAAACACCCCCGGATTCCCTCCCCCCGGGATTTTTCCCTGGAGATAACCCTGGAGAACGAGAAGCTGCGGCTGAATTATCCCCAGTGCGGCGAGTACTCCGACGTCTCGCTTCCCGACCTCCGGGAAGGCTTCGATACAAGCTCCCTGCACTCCCTCCTCGATAGCTTCCGGGCAAGGTCCTCGGGGATGGCGAGCGAGTGCCGGGCGGTCCTTTTCAAGGAAAGAAAGCCGGAGGCGATCGAGGAAGCCCTCCTCGCGCATTACGGCAGAACGCTCTTTATCCCATCCACTGGAAGCCCCCTTCCCTCCGTGGATCCCTACCCGGAATCCCGCATCATCACCGCCTCCATGGCCCGGGAATTCGAAGGGCCGGCCTCGGCCCGGGAGGGGTCCCGGTTCGATCGCGCTCTTGCCGAAAAGCCGGGAAAAGGCATCAACGCGGAGGTCTGGTGCCCCATCCAGTATTTCCAGTACGTGGTCGGCTACGTTTACCTGGCGAATAGGGGCGACAGGGCCGTAGCCATGGATTTTTCCGTGGTGGACTGCGCCTGGGAATTCTCCCGTATCTTGGCCTATTACCTCAAGGTCCAGAACTACTTCAAGCCCGAAGGGGAGGCGAAGAGCCGGAGCCACAACGCGGCCATCGTCGATCTGTCCGCATCCGGATGCCTCCTGTCCATCCCTAAGACCACGATGGCCATGAGGATCAAGAACGGGTCGATGCTGGAGATGCGCCTGTCGTACCCCGAGGGTTCCCTCCATACCCGGGGCAGGGTGGTACGCCGCTATGACGAAAAGGAAGGCGCGTACTACGGCGTTTCCTTCCTGGATATCCCTTTGGAGGAAATGCGCGTGTTCTTCCCGAAGCTGTACGAACTTCCCTATTCCGGGGAGGAATCCCTGTCCGGGGAGGCGAGCGTGGCGATAGGGGAGGACGAATGAACGGGATACGGACGGAACTCAAGATCGCCTTTGAAGTACTGATGCGCTGGGAGACGATAGCCGCGCTCGTCGGTTTCATCCTGCTCTGGAGCCTCTTCCGCTATATAGCCCTGGTCCGCCGAAAGCCCGCGGGCTTCCGTTTCGGATTCCCGCGACGCCGGGCCCCGGCGCCCCCTCCGGCCCCGGAACCGGCCGCCGGAGAGGGGGAGGAGAACACCTCGGAGGAGGAGTAGGGGGACCGGAGCGGTCCCGCTTTTCAGACCCCGAAGCGGTAGAGGTTCCAGGATAGGGGCTTCGCGGCCAATACGGCTTCCTCCGCCTTTTCCCTCCCTCCGGGTATCCGTCGGGGAACGACGCGGTCCGGGTGGGCTTCGTCGTTCACGGCTTTAAGGTTCCCGCCGGCCAGCTCGTGGCGCTCCAGGAACCGCAGAGACTCCAGCCCCGCGGCCTTAAGGTCCAGGGAGACGGTTTCCGAAGGGTGGCGGTTGACAGCGAAGACCGAAAGGCCGCGTCCGTCCTCGGAAAGGACCGCGGAGACGTCCAGGTAGGGGACGCGGCCGAATTCCTCGTTGTCGTAGGAATCCACATTCGTGCGGACCGCCAGGGAGACGCCGCGACCGTGGCGGGAGGCCAGCGCGAAGGGCCAGAAGATCGTCTGCCGCCAGGCCCCGCCCCCGTTTCGGGTCATGATCGGGGCTATCACGTTCACGAGCTGGGCAAGACAGGCTATCTTCACGCGGTCCGCGTGGCGCAGGAGGCTGTTCATCATGCAGCCCACGACCAGGGCGTCCTCGAAGTTGTAGACGTCCTCCAGCTGGGAGGGGCCCACGGTCCAGGGCTCCAGGGCGCGGTCCGCCTCCTCGGAGTGGTACCAGACGTTCCATTCGTCGAAAGACAGGCGGACGTTTTTCTTGCTCCGGCGCTTCGCCCGCACGAAGTCGCAGGTTGCGGCGACCGTTTCGATGAAGGAATCCATGCCGACGGAAGCCGCCAGGAATGTGGGAAGGTCGTCCGCGTGGTTCTTGAAGTACTGATGCAGGGAAATATAGTCGACCTGGTCGTAGCAGTATTCAAGGACCGTGGCCTCCCATTGGGGAAAGCTCGGCATGGTACGGTTCGAGGAACCGCAGGCGACAAGCTCCAGGGTCGGGTCGAAGAGCTTCAGGGCCTTCGCGGTTTCGTAGGCGAGGCGGCCGTACTCGTCCGGGGTCTTCTGCCCCACCTGCCAGGGGCCGTCCATCTCGTTGCCCAGGCACCAGAGCTTGATGCCGTAGGGCTCCGGTGAGCCGTGGGACCTGCGCAGGTCGCTCCACGCGGAGCCTCCGGGGTGGTTGCAGTACTCCACGAGGCTGCGGGCGGCCTCGATCCCGCGGGTGCCCAAATTGAGGGCCATCATCGGCTCCGTGCCGGCGGCCCGGGTCCAGGACATGAACTCCGCAAGCCCGAATCGGTTGGGCTCCACGGCCCTCCAGGCCAGGTCCAGCCTGCTCGGGCGGGACTCCCTCGGGCCCACGGAATCCTCCCAGCGGAAGGAGGAGACGAAATTCCCGCCGGGGTATCGGACCACCGGGACGCCAAGCTCCCGCACAAGGTCCAGGACGTCGCCCCGGAAGCCGGATCCGTCGGCCGTCGGGTGGCCCGGTTCGTAGACGCCGCCGTAGACGGCCCTTCCCAGGTGTTCCACGAAGGAGCCGAACAGGCGCCGGTCCACGGCCCCGATCTCGAATTCCTTGTCGATGTGCAGTTTCGCTTTCATGGATCGACCTTTCGGGCCTATTCTTTTAGGCCGCCGGCGCGGATGCCGGAGATGAAGAATCGCTGGAAGAAGAAGAACAGGATGATGATGGGCACGGAGGCGGCGCAGGAGCCCGCTATGAGCATGTCGTAGTTGTTCCCGTAGGGCGTGAGGAGGCTGTTGAGCCCGATCGTCAGGGGGAACATTTTCCCGGTGCGCAGGACGATAAGGGGCCAAAGGAAGGAGTTCCAGGCCTGCTGGGAAAGTAGGATCGCCATGGCCCCATACGCAGGAGCCATCAGGGGGGCGGTCAACCGGAAGAAGATACGGAATTCCCCCAGGCCGTCTATCCTTCCCGCGTCCAGATAGTCCTTGGGTATGCCTATGGCGTACTGTCGGAAGAAGAAGATGGCGAAGGGGGATACGACGAAGGGCGCCACCACCCCGGTATAGGTGTTCATAAGCTTGAGCGCCGACATGAGCTTGTATAGGGGAAGGATCAATATCTGCAGGGGCACGAGCATCACGGCAAGCACGAGGATGAAGATGAAGTTTCGGCCCCGGAATCGGTAGACCCCGAGCCCGTAGCCGACGAAGGAGGAGAAACAGAGGGACAGGGAAGCCTGAAGCACGGTGAGCAGGGCGCTGTTACGGAACCATGCGAGGTAAACCCCCTTGCGGCTCGTCAGCAGGGCCAGGAAGTTCTTCGGGTCGAAGCTTTCCGGAATGAGGGTCTTGAACGCTATACCGTACCGCATGAGGTCCCGCCCGGGCCGGAAGCTGGCCAGGATCAGGGCGATGATGGGAAAGAGGAAAAGAACGGCGAGCGCGGTGAGGAGAAAGTACTTCACCAGGCCGGTAAGGATGGAGTGCGGCGTCCGTCGGGGCATGTCACGACTCCTTCTTGCCGAAAAATCCGAAGAGCTTCAGCTGGACAAGCGCCAGCGCGAAGACGATCAGCATAAGCACCAGCCCTATGGCGGAGGCTATGCCCAGGTCCCCGAGCTGGAAACCCTTCTGGTAGATGAGCCCCACCATCGTCAGGCCCACGTTGTTGGGGGATACGCCCTGCCAGAATATGTAGCTCTCCTCGAACATAGAGAAACCGCCGAAGATGCTGATGGTGGTGACGAAGACGATGGTGGGCTTAAGCAGGGGGAGCGTGATGCCGAAGAAACGGCGTACGGGTCCCGCCCCGTCTATGGCCGCGGCCTCGTAGAGGTCCGCCGGGATCGCCTGGAGGCCCGCCAGGAAGTAGACGATGTTGACCCCGGTCCAGCGCCATACGGCAACCAGGACCATCAGCGTCATGGCCTGCCAACGGCCTCCGAGTATCCAGTCGATTCCCTTGAATCCCAGGAAACCCAGGACGCTGTTGACCACGGCGCGGTTGCTCGCCGCGAACATCAGCCGGAAGATGGTGCCGGACACCACTACGGAGACAAGGGAAGGGATGAAGAACGCGGCCCGGTAGATCGCGTTGAGCCTCCGGAAGCCGTTGTTGAGGAGCACCGCCAGGACTATGGGGCCGGGAATGAGGATCAGGATGGTCAGGATCGTATACCGGAAGCTCACGCTCAGGGCCTTGAAGAAGTCGGGAGAGAACATCCTCCGGTAGTTGGTCAATCCGATGAAGCGGGTTTGACCGGGGATGATCTCCTGGAAGCTCATTATCGTCGTACCGATCAGCGGATAGACATAGAAGACGCAGAAGGAGACGAGGAAGGGAAGGACGAATACGTAGGGTACGAGCTTGACCGAGCGGAAATAGGACGCGGACTTCATGAGCCTCCTCCGGGATACGGGTCCGGTCCGCGCACGGAGGCGCGGACCGGACTCCCTTTCAGTCAGTCATTATAGCGGATTCATTTCCGTAAGACTGCGGCCGCGTCCTTGAGCGCCCGTTCCGGGGTCTTGGACTGTTCCACGAGGACCTGGAACATGACGCTGTGCTTCAGCTCGTCTATGATGGCCGGGTAGTTTCCTCCCACGTTCGTTCCGTTGAATCCGTCCTTCACCTTCAAAAGGACGTCGAAGAGCTTGTCCCCGTTCTGGTAGTACCGGATGAACTTGTTGGGCTCCTTCATAGCCTTGTCGCTCCAGACGTCCCAGCGGAGCGGATCGAATCCGAGCTGCTTCCAAATCTGGATCTGGCCTTCCCGGGATCCCTTCGCGAAGTACAGGAACTCCTTCGCCAGCTGTACGTTCTTGCCGGTCTTGATCACGGCGGTGCCGGTTCCGCCCATGCCGGTCGAGGTGTACTTCGACTTGATGCCGTAAACCTCCGGGGCGCCGTCGAAGACGGGCATGGGGCGGACGGCCATCTTCCCGTCCAGGTCGGTCATGTAGTCCGTGAAGCGGTTCAGGAACCAGTAGGGCATCCAGATCGAGGCGGCCCCGCCGTCGTTCATGAAGCCGTACCACTGCTCGCTGTGATGGAATCCGCCCGGCGCGGTGACGGCTATCTTGTGCTTGTAGATCATGTCGTGGAGCAGCCGGAGCACCTTGATGTTCGTGTCGTTGTCCAGGATGACCTTGTTTCCCGCGTCCAGGACGTCGGAGCCGGCCATGCTTATCAGGGGGTAATAGGACCAGTGCTCCGTGGACTCGATGGTGCACATGGGCTTGCCGGTCTTAGCCACGACCTTCTTCCCGGCCTCGATATAGTCCGTCCAGGTCCGAATCTTGTCTATGTCCACCCCCGCGGCGCGGCAGATCTCGTTGTTGTAGTACATGACCTCCGCGCCGACATGGAAGTCCAGCCCGTAATACTTGCCGTCCTTCTGGTAGAGGTCCAGCCGGGCCTTTACGTAATTCTTGAGGTCCTTGGCCAGGAGGTCGTTGAGCGGGGCCAGCTGGATGTCTCCCCTAAGGTAGTTTGCGAACTTCGAGATCTCGATGTCGCTGATATCCGGGGCTCCCGATCCCGACTGCAGGGAGATGAGAAGCTTGTTGTGCATGTCGTCGTAGGGCAGGACCTCTCCCTCGAGGTCGATCTGCCGGCCGGGGTTCGCCTTGTTCCACAGCTCCGCCATCGCCTCGTAGAACTGTAGATGGGTGTCGTTGAAGGTCCACAGGGTCAGGGTGGTCTTCTTCTGGGCGAAGACCGGTCCCCCGGCGAGCATGGCCAGGGCGAGGAAAAGGATCAGGAAACGTTTCATTCCAGGTGCCTCCTTGTGTTCGGCGGGGCGCGGATGGGGCCGATCCATCAACCGGCTTCCCGTCCGATTGCCGCATATCCCCAGTAGAATTCGCCGTCAAGGAAAGGATAGGCCGGCCGGACCGCCGTACTCCGATTGTAGTCACAGCTTATCCGATACGTCAAATTAAAAAGTGATACATATCCGATTAATAGTATGAAAAGGGATTTATCGCTTGTCCTGCTTTCGCATTAACTCCAATAAATCCACAATAAGGGCTAGTATAACAATAAAAATGATATACAAGCGAAGCTTTACGAGCAATTTTCTGAGGATTTTCCGAAAAACAATCTTTTCATGTCTTGATTTATATCAAAGATATCGTTTTAATAAGTCCATGGAACAGACTCCCAGGATTCTTGTCCTCAATCCCGTCGAGGACGCTTCCGTGGTTCTCGGGCTTTCCTCGGAGCTCCGGCTCAGGATACTCGGCCTCCTGTACCGGAACGCTTTAAACGTCAATCAGATCGCCGAGGAACTCGACCTTCCCCAATCCACGATAGCCACGAACATCGCCGTTCTCGAGAAGAGCGGCCTCGTACGGACGGAAGTCGTCAAGGCCAGAAAAGGCAACCAGAAGCTCTGCAGCTCCGTATACGAGGAAATCCTTGTGCGATTTTCGGACCAGGCCGAGGTACGCGACGACGGCATAGAAGTGGAGATGCCCATCGGCCTGTTCACGAACTTCGAGGTATCCGCGCCCTGCGGCCTGTGCTCCACCGAGAGCATCATCGGCTACCTGGACGTCCCGGATTCCTTCCTGAGCCCCGAACGGATGCGGGCCGGGCTTTTATGGTTCGAGCGGGGCTGGGTGGAGTACAAGTTCCCGAACAACAGCCTCTACAAGGATCGTCCCCTGCGCAAGCTGGAGGTGAGCGCGGAGCTCTCCTCGGAAACCCCGGGGACGAACCGCAACTGGCTTTCCGACATCACCCTCTGGATCAACTCGGTCGAGATCGGGTACTGGACCTCCCCGGGGGACTTTGGAGACAAGCGCGGCACCCTCACCCCGGAATGGTGGAAGCTCGAGGGTTCCCAGTACGGCCTTCTGAAGCACTGGAGCGTCACGGACGAAGGGGCCTTCGTGGACGGCGTCCGGGTTTCCGGCGTGCGCCTCGCGGATCTGGCGCTGCCGGACCACCATTCCATCCGGGTCCGGATCGGTATCAAGGACGACGCCGAGCACCCCGGGGGGCTCAACATCTTCGGCCGGGGCTTCGGAAACTACGATCAGGCCATCAAGCTCCGGCTTTATTTCTGAAGCCTCCGGGTTCTCCGGCGCCGTGCCGGATTCTTACTCAGCCTTCCTTTCCAAAACCCTCTTCCGGGTATCCGCAGGCTTCCCGCCCTCTCCAGGGAAAGGATCGCTTCCCGGATGTCCTCCGGCCTCCACCCGGACAGGGCCCCCCCTAGGGCGCAGGGGCCGGCCTGTCCCGCCAGGAGGCGGGAGGCCTCCGATACGCGGAAGCGTCCGGAATTCCGGGCCGCGACGGCCAGGATCGTCCGCTTGCCCTCCGGCTCG
>CAYTYG010000122.1:810-8961 GCA_964441515.1 uncultured Treponema sp. | reverse complement strand
CTTCAGGTTCGAGGCGGCCCGCACCTCCGCGGGACTCACCAGTATCGACTTGGGCATGAAAATCTCCTCTTACGCTATCTCGAAAAGCGCGTCCCGTATCGCCTCGCAGACGGTCGGGTGCGGGTAGATCACCTCCAGGGCGTCCCGCACGCGCAGCTCCTGCTCTATGAGGGCGGCGGCCCCCCAGATCATCTCGGAGGCGTACGCCCCCACCACGTGGACGCCGAGCACCCGGTCCGTGGAGCGTTCGGCTATCACCTTTACCGCCCCCGGGGCCGCAAAGCCGTTCTCCGCGCAGAACCGCCCCGAGACGCGGAGGGGCAGGGACGCCTTCTTGATCTCCAGGCCCCGGGACTCGGCCTCCTGCTCGGTCAGGCCGACCCCGGCCGCCTCCGGGATGCCGTAGACCGCCCAGGGGACGGCGCCGTAGCGCATCAGGTTCCGGGAAGCCCCGGGCTGCCGCGGGGCCCCGCCCCCGGCCAGAATGTCCGCGGCGGCCACGTCGGCCATACGGTAGGCCGCGTGGGCCAGGAGGCTCCTGCCCGTGGCGTCCCCCGCGGCCCAGACCCCCGGGAGATTCGTGCGCATCCGGTCGTCCACGACGATCCCCTTCCCGGAACAGTCCAGTCCCGCCTCCCGGGCGCCCCAGCCCTCGACCGCGGGCTTGCGGCCCGCGGCCATCAGCACGAGGTCCGCCTCGGCCCGGGCTTCGGCGCCGTCCTTGGTCCTATAATGGACCGTGGATCCCTCGATCCGCTCCACGGTGCACCCCAGGCGGAAGGAGACGCCCTTCATGGCCCGGCGCAGAACGGGGGCCTGCTCGCGGTCCATGCTGGGGACGATCTCGTCCATCATCTCGACGACCTCCACCCGGGCGCCTAGGGCGGAGAAGAGCCCGGCGAACTCCACGCCGATCACCCCCCCGCCGATCACGGCCAGGCGCCCCGGAACCTCGTCCAGCTCCAGGATTCCGGTGGAGTCCAAAACCTTCGGATTGTCCCGGATCCCGGGGATGGGCGGTACCGCGGGTACGGACCCCGGGGCCAGAATCACCGCGGGGGCCTTAAGGACCCTGCCGCCCGCCTCGACCCTGCCGGGACCCAGGAGCCTTCCCTCGGCGGCCAGGACCTCCACCCCGAGCTTCCTCTCCGCGAGGGCTATCCCGCCCCGGAGCTTTTCCACCACCTCGCGCTTCCAGGCCTGCATGGCGGCCCAATCGAAGAAAACCCCCTCGGCCCTCACCCCGAACCGTTCGCCCTCCCGGGCGTGGGCGTAGAGCTTGGCCGCGTGGAGGAGGGTCTTGGTGGGGATGCACCCCGCGTTGAGGCAGGTCCCTCCCAGGGCCGAGCGCTCGATCAGGACGACCTTCTTTTTCCCCGCTCCCAGGCGCTCCGCGGCCATGTAGCCCCCGGGCCCGCCCCCAAGGATAATACTGTCGCAGTCCGCCATGTCAGTCCCCCTCCAGAAGCAGAAGGTCGACGCCGGAGATCGCGTCGGCGATCTCCTTGAGAATCCTCGCGGCCGGGGCGCCGTCGACGACCTGGTGGTCCACGGTGAGGGAAAGCCCCATCCGCGGCTCGAAGACCGTCTGCCCGTTCGGCCCCGGCGCGGCCCTCTGCAAGATCGCATTCACCCCCAAAATGGCCGTCTGGGGGGCGTTGAGCACGGGAGTGAAGGACTCGATCCCGAAGGCCCCGAGATTGCTCACCGTAAAGGTACCCCCGGAAAGCTCGTCGGGCCCTATCCTCCCCTCCCGGCAGGCGGCGGAAAGGCGCTTGGCCTCCGAGGAGAGCCGGCGCAGGGAGAGGCTGTCCGCGTTCCGGATCACCGGGACCATCAGCCCCCGAGGGGTGTCCACGGCCAGGGCCAGGTGGACGCTCCCGAAGGTGCGGAGGACTCCGTCCTCCAGCAGGGCGTTCGCGGCGGGGAAGCGGAGGATGGTCCGGGAGACCGCGAAAAGGACCAGGTCCCCCACGGTCACGCCGGATAGCCCGAGGGCCGGGTCGCTGGTCTTGAAGCGCTCCCGCAGGGCCAGGACCCGGGAGGCGTCCGCGGAGGCGTTGAAGGTGAGCTGGGCCGTGGAAGCCAGGGACGCGCGCATCCGCTCGGCGATGAGCTTCCGGATGCCCTTGAGGGGCTCCGCGGCGGAGGCGCCGGGGAACCCTGCCGGGGCGGCGGCTTCGTCGGCCGGGGCGCCCGAGGGGCTTCGGCCGAGCTCGGAAAGGCCGACGCGCCCGCCCAGGGCGCTCCCTTCCGCGTTCCCCAGGGAGCGGGCCCCGTCCGCGGCACCCAGGACCGCCCGGGCCGCCGCGGTAAGGAAAGGCCGCGCAGAAGCAACGGCCGCCACGTCCCGCTCGATCACCCGCCCGCCCGGCCCCGTGCCGGCCAAGCCCGAGGCGTCCAGGCCCTCCCGGGCCGCTCGTATCTTCGCCCTCGGGGAAACGCCCGGGGCCCGGGGGAGCGCCGCACCGGAAACGGCATCCCCGATGCTTTCCGGTGCGGGAGCGGCCCCGGATACCGTGCCCGCGGCGGCTTGTACGCCGCCCGGGGCTCTTTCCCCGGCCGGGGGTACGGCCGCTTTTTTGACATCCGGCGAAGGCGACGGGGAAGAGCCCGCGGCAGCAAGGACGGACTCCCAGCCCTCGCCTTCGGCGCCGATCACGGCTATGGGCTTCAGGACCGGGACGTCCTCCCCCTCCGGGGCTAGGAGCTTGAGGACGACGCCTTCATACCCCGCGGGTATCTCGAAGACGGCCTTGTCCGTCTCCACGTCGCAGAGGATGTCCTCGGCCTTTACGCGGTCCCCTTCCCGGACCCTCCATCCCACGAGGAGGCAGGACTCAACGGTATTCCCCTGGCGGGGCATCACGACGACGGAAGCCACGGCTTTTCCTCCTGGATCAAACGATAAGCAAGTCGACGGCTAGGGCCCGGATCTCCGCCGCGGCCTCCCCGGGCAGCCCGTCGTCCGTTATGACGCGATCGACGCCCGTGATGGGAAGCACGGACACGAAGCCCGACTTCCCGTACTTCGAGGAATCGACGACCAGGATCGATTTCTCCGCCCGGGAGACCATGGCCTTTACGATCTCGGCCCCCTCCACGATGTGGGTCGTCATCCCTCGGTCCAGGGTGAGCCCGTCCGTGCCCACGAAGGCCAGGCGGACGTTGTGGCGCTCTATGGCGTCCAGCGCGACGGGCCCCACCAGGGACTCCGTGAGCCTGCGGTATTCGCCCCCGGTGACGGTGACCGAGAGGGCGGGATTCTGCCGGGCGTAGTTCAGGGCCAGGCAGGAATTCGTGACGATATGGATGTCCCGCTTCCCCACGAGGTAGCGGACTATGAGGGCCGTCGTCGTCCCCGCCTCCACCATGATACGGTCGCCCTCCCGGACCAAGGCCGCGGCCGCCCGGGCTATTCGGTTCTTCTGGGCCACCCGCTCCCGGAGCCGCGCCTGGACGTTCGCGTGGTAGGCGGGGCTCGCCCCCCCGTGGGTGCGCTCCAGGTAGCCCAGGCCCTCGAGGTTCTTGAGGTCCGCCCGGACGGTCACGGCGGAGATCCCCAGCTCCCGCGCCAGGCGCGTGACGGACAGGCTTCCCTCCTCCGCGAGGTGGTCCAGGATGGCCCGTTCCCGTTCCGATAGGGTTCTGTTCACCTTCCGTTTACCTTTCGTTTCTCTTGCTTTTAGCTTTCGTTACTCTGTTGAGAATATATCAAGTCTCTTCCGTTTGCAAGAAAAAACGGTTCCCCCGGCAGCACTTCGTAAGAATGCCGAAAAGCCTTGTCCAAGTTGAAAATAGCCGAGGGGCTACGATATAGTTGATTCTGATGAAAATCCTGCCCCGGGAGGAATGGAGCGCCGGGCGGCCGCTGCCGCTCGCGAGCGACGGAAGCCTTCAGCTCTTCTTCGTCGGGGCGGGAAGCGCCTTCTCCAAAAAAAACTACCAGACGAACCTGCTGGTCCTCAAGGGGGACACCCATCTCCTCATCGACTGCGGAACCCGGACCCCGGAAGCCCTGGCCCTCCTGGGTATCCCCGTGACGAAGATCGAAAACTTCCTCATCACCCATTCCCACGCGGACCATATCGGCGGCCTGGAGGAGGTGATGCTCATGAACCGCTACGTTGCGCGCAGGAAGGCCCGTATCGTCATCACGCGCTCCTACCAGCGGACGCTTTGGCACGCTTCCCTAAGGGGGGGCTGCGCCTACAACGAGAAGCACGGCGAGAAGGACCTGGTTTTCGAGGATTTCTGGATTCCAATACGCCCCAAGCGGGTGCCCGGCCAGGACCGCCAGCTCTCCATAGCCCGGATCGGGGATCTGAGGCTCACCCTCTTCCGGACCAAGCACATCCCGGACAGCTCCGCCTCCTGGAGGCAGTCCGCCCCGAGCCACGGGGTCATCCTGGACGACCGCGTCCTGTTCACCGGCGACACCCGCTACGACCCGGACATGGTTTCGGACCTGGACCGGACCTATAAGTTCGAGGTTATCTTTCACGACGGACAGCTCTTCACCGGGGGCGTACACGCCTCGGCGGAGGAGCTCTCCGCCCTGCCCGGGGGAATCAAGGAGCGGATGCACCTGATGCACTACCAGGACTCCGCGGATGCATGGAAGGAGAAGGTCCGGGACCTGGGGTTCGCGGGCTTCGCGGAACAATGGCGACACTACGTCTTCGACTGACCCTGTTCGCGGCGGTCCTGGCCGCGCTGGCCGCCTCCTGCGCCAGCGCTCCGTCCGTCCCGGCCGACCTGCCCGGCGTACCGAATCCGTATACGACGGAATACCTCCGCGCCGAGGCCCTGGGAGTGGAGATCCACGCATTCACCCAGGGTCCCGAGGACGCGGACATCCTCGTGCTCCTCGTACACGGCTGGGGAGCCTCCGGCGCCGAAGGACTGGTGCTCGGCCATGCGCTCCAGGGGGAGGCTTCCGCCGCGAGGGATTCCGTCGGTCCGGAGCCCGGGGGCGCCCCCCCCACGGTCCGCCTCGTCTCCCCGGACCTCCCCGGCTCCGGGGCTTCCGGAAAGCCCGACGCCCCGTACACCCCCGAGTGGTTCGCGGACGTGCTGGAAGCCTTCCGCGCCCGCCTGGGCCGGGACCGCATCGTGGTGGCGGGGCACTCCCTGGGGGGCCGGTTGGCCCTGGAATACGCCGAGCGGTATCCCGAGCGTACGGAAGCCCTGATCCTGCTGGCCCCCGCGGCCCTCCGCGAATCCTTTTATTCCCTGGACCGGTGGGCCATGCGGCGGAAGGGCGTGGTGCGCGCGGGCTCGAACCTGGTCTCCGAGCGGTCGTACCTGCGCTTCTACCGCAAACGGGCGGTGAGCGACCCGAAGTACGTCTATCCCCGCATCGCCCAATGGGCCCTGGACGGCCTCCTGACGCCGGAGGGCCGGAAAGCCTTCCGGGTCGTGACCGGCAGCGCCCTGGCTTCCCCGGACTTCTCGGACCGGCTCGGGAAGGTCGAGGTCCCCGTGCTTCTCGTCTGGGGGCGGGAGGACGAAGTCATGAAATTCGAGAGTTCCGGGAAATACCGCGCGGAGATGCCCGACCTGCGGGGCTTCCTGGCCCTGGAAGGGTGCGGCCACATCCCCCAGACGGAGCGGGCCCCCGAGACGGCGGCCGCGGTATACGAGTTCCTGCGCTCCCTCCGGGTCGAGCCGCCCCGGGACTAGCCGGGAAGCCGAGGATCAGCGCTTCTTCGGCCGGACGAAGACCTGCTTGCCCGGGTCCACGGCGTTCGTCCGCTCGTCTATCTCGAACCAGCCGGAGGCACGGATCATTTCCCCCAGCTTCCGGAAACCGTAGTTGCGCGGGTCGAACTCGGGCTGCCGGTTGGCCACGTACTGGCCCACGGGCCCCAGATAGGCCCAGCCGGACTCGTCCGCCGCGTCCTCCACGGCGGCCTTCAGCATGGCCTGGAGCTTGCGGTCCGTCTTCCAGTCCGACGCGACGGCCTCGGCTTTGGCCTTCTCGGTCTTAGCCTTCTCCGGCGCTGGCTCGTCGTCCACGCCCCGGAGGATCTCCGTATAGATGAACTTGTCGCAGGCCGCCACGAAGGGTTTGGGGGTCTTGCGCTGGCCGAATCCCAGGACGAGCTTCCCGTCCTCCCTCAGGCGCATGGCGATGCGGGTGAAATCCGAGTCGCTCGAGACGACGCAGAAACCGTCCAGGTTCTCCGTATACAGGAGGTCCATCGCGTCGATGATCATCGCGGAGTCCGTGGAATTCTTCCCCGTAGTGTAGGAGAACTGCTGTATAGGCTGGATCGCGTACTGCAGGAGCTTGTCCTTCCAGGAACGGAGGTTGGTGTTCGTCCAGTCCCCGTAGATCCTCTTCACGCTCGCGACCCCGTACTTGGCCACCTCGGCCAGGAGTCCGTCGATGATGACAGCCTGCGTGTTGTCCGCGTCGATGAGCACGGCCAGCTTCAGCTGCATGGAAACGTCCTTCTTATTTGTCATCACACTCATTGTCTTCTCCGAATAACGTAGTCTTGATCCACCTCACGTGGCTCAGGGAACTCACGGCCAGGACCCGGACGCTGCCGTCCCCGGGATCCGCGGCCCTCAGGACAAGCCCCTTGTCGGTCTTCTCCAGCTCCAGGGGCCGAACCCGGATCCGCTCGGGCTCCCCGTCTTGCTTCCGAAAGAGCAGCTCCAGGAGGGCTCCCGGGCGGCGGAGTACGCGCTCCACGACCCGCACCTTTCCCAGGTAATCCAACGCGCCCGCCTCCAGGCGGGGGCCTCCCGTCTCCGCCCGGGAAAGCTGGTCCTCCGTCAGCACGAGGCGCCGGGAGATCCGCTCGGCCAGCTCGACCCGCCGCTCCTCGGGAAGACCGGCGGAATCCAGGGCCCTCCGGAGGCGGTCCAAGGCCTCCTGGGGCCTGCGCTCCCTCTCCGGCCCCCCGGCCGCCAACGCGGCCGCCCAGGGAGGAGACCCTGCCCCCGGGGGAGCGCCGGGCAGGTCCTTCCGCTCCGAGTACATCTCCCCCGCCCGCCGCAGTCGGGGGGCGTGGAGCCCGGCGCTCTCCAGGGCCGACCGCGCCTCGGCCGGGTCTTCCGAGGACAGGAGCCAGACCCCCTCGGATACGCGCTCTCCCAGGAGGCGCTTCAAGGCCGGGGCGTTCTCCGCCAGGGTCCGGGCGGGGCCGTCCGCGGCCAGGAGTATCCCCGAATACAGCCTAACCGAAAGATACTCTTTTTCCCACCCCGCCAGCGAAAAAGCCAGGCTCTGGGGCAGGGGGCGGCCCGAAAGCTCCTCGAAGGTGCGGGCCATGTAATCCGCGCCGAACCCCGCGTCCAGGGCCCGGCGCGCGCTCCTCCGGTCCAGGACGCAGGACCATACCTCGCCCCGGGCCTCCAGGCGGGCCACCACCCCCGCGAAAGCCCGCTCGGAGGGATCCGCCTCCGGCAGGACCTGCACGGCGTGGGACGCCTCCACGACCAGGACGGGCGCCGTCCTCTTCCCCTCCGGCCGGCCTCCCGGGCGCCGGCGGGGCGCCGCCCGAACGAAGCCCCGGGCGCCGGAGCGCACCAGGCCGAACCTCCGGAGCGCCTCCACGGCGTAATCCGCCTGGGACGCCCCGGACATCCCCAGGAAGCGCCCCGCGAGCAGGGCCGCACGCCGGAGGCCCTCCTCGCTCACCGCCGAACCGCCGGGAAGGCAGGCGGCAAGGGTCTCCAATAGACGCGCCCTGTCCGCGAGGGCGGAAGCGGGTTCCGTCGGGCCCGGATCGCCCCTCGGCTGGAATCCCAGGGTCGCGGAAGCGGCGGCCAGGAAGAAGGGAAGGCGGTCTTTCCACGCGTCCGCGGCGGCGGCCAACCGCACCGGGTCCAGGGCTCCCCTTCCGTCGCCCCGGAAAGAAAGGAGCCCGGCCCCCTGGAAGCCCGCCGCCAGGGCGCCCAGGGGGTCCCCTCCCCCCGTCTCCTCCGAAAGCTCCGGCACAAGGGCCAGGATGCGCTCCCTGCACCGCTTGGAAAGGCTCCCGTCCCTGCGCAGGGGATTGTCCTCGTGGAAAAGCGCGCAGGCCGCGGCGCAGGCCGTCTCCGCGTCCACCACCGGAAGCGGCTCGGGGCCGTCGGCGGGAACGCACCCCAGGAGGGCGCGGGGGCCGGCCTCCCGGCCCAGGCGCTCCGCCA
>CAYTYG010000122.1:0-800 GCA_964441515.1 uncultured Treponema sp. | reverse complement strand
GCATGGGGGTCACGGCGAGCACGGAGCCCCGGGACTTCGACGCCCGGAAAAGGACCAGGCGGTCCCGGAGGTTTGAGAGGTGGGCGGAGACGTCCCAGGAACTTCGGCCGTCCGCGAGGAGCTCCCGCAGGAACCGCTCCGTGCTGGGTCCGGCCAGGGCCAAGGCGCCCAGGATCTGCGCGTCGAAGGAGTCCAGCAGGGAGGCCTGTGCCTCCGCGGTCCCGGGCTTCTTGAGAAAGGCCTCCAGCTTCGCGACCAGGACGTGCTTGTTGTACGGGGTTGGAATGGGACCCAGGTAGTTGCGCACCGCGGAAAGGAAGGCCTCCGTATCCTCCGAGAGCATGGCCTCCCTCCAATCCTCCGCGGAAAGGGTGGTCAGCTCCACGGGTCGCCGTCCCAGGATTCGATGGTGTAGCGGTATCCCTGCTCCGCCAGGAAGCGATGGCGGTTGGCCGCGAAGTCCTCCTCCCCGGTGAACCGGGAGACCAGGGAGTAGAACCAGGAATTCCGCTCCTTGGGCCTCAGGATGCGGCCCAGGCGCTGGGCCTCCTCCTGCCGCGACCCGAAGGCCCCGGAAACCTGAACGGCCACGGAGGCGTCCGGCAGGTCGATGGCGAAGTTCGCCACCTTGGAGACCACGATCACCCGGACCCGCCCGGCCTTGAAGTCCGCGTAGATCCGCTCCCGCTCCGCGTTGGGCACGGCCCCCGTCACCAGGGGCGCCCCGAGCTCCTTCGCGATGAGGCCCAGCTGGTCCAGGTACTGGCCTATCACCAGGATGGAATCGTCCGGGTGGTTGG
>CAYTYG010000121.1:1748-9000 GCA_964441515.1 uncultured Treponema sp. | reverse complement strand
CGGCCCCCGCGGCGAAGGCCAGGGCGGCCCCGAAGACCCAGAACCTCGGAAGGGAAAGTATCTCGCGCATGTGGCTGAAGTCGGCCCGGGAGGGAGGCAGGGCAACCTTCCGGGAGGAGGGGTACCAGAAGTTGATGAGGACGACAACGACCGAGAGTCCGAGGAAGACCGCGCGCCAGGACACGCCCGCGGACAAAAGCTGGCCGAAGGCCAGGACGGCCGCGCAGGTGCCCACGGGCCAGAAGGCGTGGAGCAGGTTCATCCTGCTCCCGTCGTCCTTCGGGAAGAGGTCCTCCACCAAGGGCGTGAGCAGGGCCTCCAGGAGGGCGTTCCCGAACCCGATTAGGAGCATCAGGAAGACGGCTGCCGCGAAGGACCCGCTCAGGGTGAAGGCAGCCAGCCCCAGGGCCAGGATGGCCAGCCCTGAGCGCAGGACCCGGATCTTCCCGAACCGCGCCGCGGCGAAAGAGCTGCCGAACAGCACGAAGAACTGGAGGATGGAGGTGACGAAGCCCAGGGAGCCGCCCTGGGTAAGGTTGAAGCCGAGTTCCTCGGACATCCGCACGAGGCAGATCGGCAGGGCTATGGCGCTGGCGGAATAGATGAAAAGCGAGGCGGAGGCCGCGCGGTACACGCGGTCCCGCAGGGAATGGTTTTGCGTCATGGGGGGATAGTATCAGAACCCTCGGGGGCGTTCCAATCCTGCGGTCGGCTCCGCTGAGGGTATCCGGGCGGCGCCTCAGGCCGCGCGGTGCTTCCGGAGCCGCCTCGCCGCGCGCCCCCCGAAGACGTGGATCAGGAGGCCGGCCAGGACCAGGGCGGAGGCCGCCGCCTCGGAGGCCCCGAATCTCTCCCCCAGCACGAGGGAGGACGAGCTTACCGCGATGACCGGGACCAGCAGGGAGAAGGGGGCTATCCTGCCCGCCCCGTGCCGCAGGATGAGCTGGTTCCATACCCCGTACCCGAAGAGGGTGGACCCGATCACGAGGTAGGCCAGGGACCCCGCCGCCGCGAGCGTGGGGCGGGCCAGGGCCGCCGCGGCCCGGTCCCATCCCTCGAAGGCCAGGGAAAGGATTAGGAGGGGGACCGGGGAGAAGAGGCTGGACCAGACCATGAGTCCCAGGCCGTCCGTGCCGGGCATACGGCGGGCGGCGATATTGGCGGCGGCCCAGAAGAACGCCGCCGCCAGGATCATGGCAGCAAGGGGGGGCGTGAGCCCGGAAGCGGCGCCCCCGGAGCCCGCGAAAACCAGGACGGCGAGCCCCGCCGCGGCCACGGCCATTCCGGCGACGCTCGCGGCCCGAATCCTTTCCTTCAGGAAAAAGGCCGCCAAGCCGGCGGTGAAGAAGGCCTGGGACTGGAGGAGCACGGACGAAAGCCCCGCGGGGGCCCCCAGCTTAATCGCCGTGAACAGGAACCCGAACTCCCCGACCCCCAGCAAAAGGCCGTAGGCCGCCAGGGCGCCCCAGGAGGCCTTGGGCTTCTTCACGAAGAGCAGGGCCGGGAAGGCGCTGAAGCAGAAGCGCAGGCAGGCCAGGAACAGGGGCGGGACGTCCGCGACGCCCACCTTGATGACGATGAAGTTGAACCCCCATACGGCCACGGTGAGGAGGATGGCCGCCAGGGCCGCGGCGGAAAGGCGTCCGTCGGGGTTGTTTTCTCTCATGACGGGACTATAGCATCCGGAAGGCCCCCCACGACAGGGGTATAGGGAACAGCGCCCGGTCCGGGGGTTTGACTCGAAGGGCCGGGACGGATATGCTTCCTGCATAATTAGTGTATAGATATGCAATCGGGAGGAATAGCATGGGAGCTAAAGTAGTTCTGGCCTATTCGGGCGGTCTGGATACGTCGGTCATCCTTAAGTGGCTGATCAACAAGGGATACGAGGTAATCTGTTTCCTGGCCAACGTGGGGCAGCAGGAAGACTTCGAGAAGGCGAAACAGAAGGCCCTGAAGATCGGGGCGTCCAAGGTCTACCTCGAGGACCTCCGGGAAGAGTTCGTGACGGACTACATCTTCCAGGCCCTCAAGGCCAACGCCCTCTACGAGGGCCGCTATCTCCTGGGAACCTCCCTGGCCCGTCCCCTGATCGCCAAGCACCAGGTGCGCATCGCCCACGAGGAAGGCGCCGAGTACGTGGCCCACGGAGCCACGGGCAAGGGCAACGACCAGGTCCGCTTCGAGCTGACCTTCGCGGCCTTGGGGCCCAAGCTCAAGGTGATATCCCCCTGGAAGGACCCCGAGTACCTGGCCGCCTTCCAGGGCCGTTCGGACATGCTCAAGTTCGCGGAGGCCAACGGCATCCCCGTGAGCGCCACCGTCAAGAAGCCCTACAGCGAGGACGAGAACCTCATGCACATCTCCCACGAGGCCGGAATCCTGGAGGACCCGGCCCGGGCCGCCACCGAGGACATCTACTCCCGCACGAACTCCCCGAGGAACGCACCCGACCGGGAAACCCTGGTCGAGATCGAATTCAAGGACGGGCTGCCCGTCCGGGTGACGAAGCAGGGATCGAAGGAGAGCGTCACCGGCCCGCTGGCGATTTTCGAGTACCTGAACGACCTGGGGAGGGAGAACGGGATAGGCCGCATCGACATGGTGGAAAACCGCTTCGTGGGCATCAAGTCCCGGGGAATCTACGAAAGCCCCGGAGCCACGATCCTCTGGGCGGCCCACCGGGACATAGAGGGCATCGCCATGGACAAGGAAGTCATGCACCTCAAGCTTACCCTGGAGCCCCGGTTCTCCGAGTACGTCTACAACGGCTTCTGGTTCGCCCCGGAGATGGACTTCCTCATGGCCGCGTTCAACCAGTCCCAGGTGGCCATAGACGGCAAGGTGACCCTCTCCCTCTACAAGGGCAACGTCCTGGCCGTGGCGCGGGAATCCCCCACCTCCCTGTACAACCAGGAGCTGGGCAGCATGGACGTTGCCGGCGGTTTCGACCAGACCGACTCCCGGGGCTTCATCCGCCTCAACTCGATACGCCTGAAGGCCCACAACGTAATCCTGGACAAAAAGCACGTGGGGCTGTTCGACAAGATACAGCCGTAGGTCGGCGGCGACGGATCAAGCCGGGGGCCGGACCCGGCCTCCGGGGCGCCTCCGGATTCGCTCGGATTGCTGTATACTCGAACCATGGCGGTGCCATGAGCGCGGTTTTCCTAGCGACTACCCTTTCCCTATTCTCCGGGTTCTTCAGCCTGGGCGCCGTCGTTTTCCTGTACCTGCGATACAGGACATTTATCCTCCGGCTTCTTCTGCTATTCCTGTCCAGCCTTGTACTCATCGGCCTGGGATCCTGGCTGCGGGGATTCGGCGGTCTGGCCGTCTTGACCGCCGGGAGCGGGCTTCGGGACTCCTTGGAGGCGGGGGCCGCCATCCTCTCCCTGCCGGGATTGACCTTGAACGTAGCGGTCGTTCCTTTCATGGTATGCGCCTTGGCTTCCGTGCCCGTCCCGGGAGGATGGAAGGGAATCCTGGCCGCATGGGACATACTGGTTTCCGGGGTCTGCTTGGCGTATCCCTTCGTCCCGGACCCGGCTCTCCTCTTCACGATCATCAACATCCAGCTGGTGATCACCATCGGAGCTTCCCTGGCCGTTTTGGCGGTTGCTCTCCGGAACGTTGGAAAGCCCGCCCTGCGCCGAGCCCTAGCCGCCTTCCTCACGATCAGCGGCGGTTTTCTGGTCTATCTGGTCCTGGACATCCTGATCACCCGACTGGGCATCCGTGCCCTGGCCTTCCTGGACGGCCTTTCCCTACCGGTCTACCTGATGGCTCTGAACGCCGGCAGCTTCCTCTTCGCGGGCCGCTTCCTCAATTCAGAGCCCCTGGTGGAAGGCGGCCGACTCACCGAGGCCTGTAAAGCAGAGTTCGGCCTGACTGCCCGGGAGGCGGAGCTGGTCGAGAGGCTTCTGGACGGAAGCACGAACCAGGACTTGGCAGACGCCCTGTACATCTCCCGTAAAACCGTGGAGAACCACCTGTACAACATCTTCCAGAAAATGGGAGTCCGTAACCGTCTCCAGCTCGTGGCCGTCCTGGGGGCCTGGAACAAGGAGACCTGGGGGTAAACACCCAGGCCTCGGAATCCTGAAAAATGAGGGTTTTTACCTATGGTATCGCCCTTTCTCGGGGGATAGGGTAGGGATGCCGCCCGGACTCTGGTGATACGAAGATAGTTGCGCGGATATGCCTTCTCCGGACCCGCGGCGGTCGGTTCCATAGGAGGTACCCTTGAAATCCGGTTTCGTCCGGGTACGGGTCCGCGCTGCTGTAACGACTCTGTCCCTGGTACTCTTCCCCGCGGGGGCCGGGCCTCGGGCCTGCCGGTATCCCGCCTTCGGACAGCGGGGGAGATCTCAACGAGCGAATGCATCCTCCGCGGAGAGTGTGTGGATACCTGCGGCCGCAAGATCCTGAACTTCTCCTGGAGATGAACTGAATGGAATCGATTCATCGTGCTTCGACCCTGCGCGCGGCAACCCTTCTAGCCGCGGCGCTGTCCCTGTTGTCTGACTGCGCCACCCGGGCGGAGCCCCGAGCTCTTGGTTCCGCCCAGGGATACGCCGGACCTGGGTGGTCTATTTTTTTCGGCGGCGACGAGGATCTTCTGAGCCGCGGCCCCGTAGTATTCGAAATTCGGGAAGGCCTCTTCCTGGGTCCCGCGGTCCTGTACAGCGAAAGCTCCTCGGAGGGGCCTGGACGGATCGCCGGGGCCGCAGTCCTGGATTGGTACCCCCGCGCTCTGTCGGCTGGCTGGTTCGCGGTCTCTCTGGGCTTTAGCGCCGGGGCCGGGGCCCGGGATCTGCAGACCGCCGGGTTCGGCCGGACCTACGCATTGGCCGTCGCCCACGCGGAGGCGAACATCCACCTCTTCGAAGGCCTGACCCTCGCGGCCGGACCGATTCTGGGAGTCGAGGCGGACTCCGGAGGAGCCCGATTGTTGCCGGGCCTGTCCTTCGGGCTTAAGGAAGGGGTCAGCGGCGTTCCCCGGCCGCTCATCCGCACGGTCGAAGGCGGACCCCGGGTGACGGGGTCCTGGCACGGCCTGTTTACCTTTCTGGACGGCCGTCCGATCTACGTGGACGGGGGCGGGACCCGCCTCGAGTGGCCCTCGGGCTTCGCGCTGGGAGCTTCCGGGGGTGTCCTCCGGGCTCGGTACGAAGGTGCTGAAGGGGATCTTGCGTCCATGCAGGCGGGTATAACCGTGGATTACGCCTGGCACCCGGCCCCCTGGCTCGAGATAGCCCCCAGGCTGACCGCGGGCATGGCGATGTACGGCTGGCTGGCTCCGGATGACTCCATCGAGGGGGGGGCCGCCCTCATGATCCGGCCGGAAGTATTCGCCCTGATCCGTGTCTTTCCCTTCCTTAGGCTGGGAATCGGGGCGGGATACCACTTCGTCCTTGGGGACTGCGCCCCGGGGCTCTCGACGTGGACCCTTTCTTCCCCGGCTTTCACGATAACGGCCCGGGTGGGGAATTGATAATCCCTTCTCCGTCGGGCGATGGTTCGGAACGGCGTTTTTCTGAATGGGCCGGGAAAGAAACACAGGCCGGTAGGTAGTCCGGCCGGATGGGGTACGGAGTCAGGACTGCCCTGTCCGCCGCCATGGAGTCCGCCGAGGTGGAGCGGCGGAAGGAAGAGCGCGGCGTCCGTTAGGCCCCCTGAATCTTCCCCCCGGCTTCACGAAACGGATTACTCGGAGGCGGAATCCTTGTTCGCGGCCGCCGCAGCACGGATCCCCGCGGCCTCGTCCGCGGCCACCTCCTCCAGGAGCTTCCGTATCCTCCGCTGGTTGTAGATGCCGGCCACGAGGGAGAGCACGGCCAGGACCATGAGGGCTATGGCGATGGGGCGGGAAACCAGGATGGAAAAGTCTCCCTGGGATATGGTAAGGGCCCGGCGGAGGTTCGCCTCGGTCATGGGCCCCAGGATCAGGGCCAGGAGTATGGGGGACAGGGGGAACTTCGCGCGCATCATGATCCAGCCCAGGACCCCGAAGAAGAGGGTAAGCCCGATATCGAAGACGTTCTGGCGCATGGCGAAGGACCCCACCAGGGACAGGACCAGGATCACCGGATTCAGGATCTCCCTCTTCACCAGGATGACCCGGGCGAAGAAGCGGATTCCCAGCATGCCCACCAGGAGCATGACGATGTTCGCGACGATCATGGAGGCGAAGACGTTGTAGACCACGTCCAGGTGCTCGATGTAAAGGAGGGGGCCGGGCTGGAGCCCCTGGATGATGAAGGCGCCCAGGAGCACCGCGGTCACGGCGTCCCCGGGAACCCCCAGGGAAAGCAGGGGGATCATGGCGCCGCCGGAACAGGCGTTGTTCGCGGATTCCGTGGCCGCCACGCCCTCGATGACCCCGGAGCCGTACAGGTGGGGGTGCTTGGAGGAGCGCTTGGACTCCCCGTAGGAAACGAAGGCGGCTATGTCCCCCCCGGCCCCCGGGATGGAGCCGATCACGGTTCCTATCAGGCTGGACTTTATGATGTTCCGAAGGGAAACCTTGATATCCGCCCAGGAGGGGAGGTAGCGGTCGATCCTAGCCTTAACCTTCTCGACGGCGGCCATCTTCTCCATGGAGTTGAGGATCTCGGACACCGCGAACAGCCCGATGAGGGTGGGGATGAAGGCCGGCCCCTCCAGGAGCTCCACCCTGCCGAAAGTGAAGCGGGGGAAGCCGGATATGGGATCGAAGCCGATGGTGGCCAAGAGCAGTCCGAAGAGCCCGGACATGGCTCCCTTCACCACGCTGTCCCCGGAGATGGAGACGATGACGGAGAGTCCGAAGACCGCCAGGGCGAAGTACTCCACCGGGCCGAACTCCAGGGCGAAGTGGGACACCACGGGGGAAAGGAAGGTCATGATTAGGGCGCCGATCATTCCGCCGCAGAAGGAGGCGAAGAGGGCCATGGAGAGGGCCCGGCCCGCCTGGCCCTTCTGCCCCAGGGGGTAGCCCTCCAGGACGGTGGCCGCGGCCGCGGGGGTGCCCGGGGTGCGGATGAGGATGGCGGATATCGAGCCGCCGTACATCCCGCCGCAGAAGATCCCAAGGAGCATCGCGAGGCTCTCCGTGGGGGGCCTCCCGAAGGTCATGGGCACGAGGAGGGCCACCCCCATGGTGGCGGTGAGCCCCGGCAGGGCGCCTACGATGATGCCGCCGGATACCCCCAGGAACACCGAGAAAAGGACGCTCGGGTGGAACAGGATATTGCCCAGGCTCTGGGCG
>CAYTYG010000121.1:0-1738 GCA_964441515.1 uncultured Treponema sp. | reverse complement strand
TCCCTACATCCCGAATACGGCCAGGAGGCCCACCGGGAGGGATATCATCAGAAGCTGCTCGAATACCAGCCATACCCCCAGGGTGGAGAGGAGGGGCGCCAGGACGAGGTCCAGGGGGCGCCGGGATCCCAGGAGCAGCATGACCCCCAGGACCAGGAGCACCGTGCCGGGCAGGAAGCCCAAGGGCTTGAGCAGGATCGCGTAGACGACCGCGGCGAGCAGGGACAGGAGGGCCCTCCATATCCCGAAGGATCGGAAGTCGATCCGGTCGAAGCCGCCGCTTTCCTTCGAGAGCGCGCCCCGAACCGCGAGGAACGCGGAGAAGCCGACAAGCCCGACGGCCAGCAGGCTCGGAAAGAAGCTGGGTCCTAACTTCATGATGTGGTCCACGGGCATCTTTCTGCCCTCGATGAGAACATAGGATCCCAGGGCCGTGCCGATCGTGCCTGCGACGATGTCCGGTGCTTTCATGGCTCCTCCGCGGTCCCTGCCTGCGGCGAGGGACGGTTTTCAGGCTGCTGACAGCCTGCCTGCGCAGTTTGTCAGCAGCCCGTTATATCACTTGGCCAGCCCGAGGCTCTTCATGACGGCCTCGACGTCCTTGTAGTTCTGGGCCAGGAACTTCCCGAATTCCTCGGAGTCCTGGTAGGCCAGGTTGAGGCTCGCCTTCTCGGCGAAGGCCTTGAAGTCCGGGGAGTCGAAGGCTTTCTTGAGGGCGGAAGAGATGACGGCCTTGATCTTGGGATCCACTCCCTTGGGCAGGGCCATCCCCCGCCAGGTGTGGAACACCACGTCGACGCCCTGCTCCTGGAAGGTGGGGACGCTGGGGAAGAGGGCGTTGCGCTGGTAGTCCATGACTCCCAGGATCTTGAGCTGGCCGGCCTGGACCTGTCCGCGGACCTCCGCGACGGAGACCGATACGGCCTTGATGTGTCCACCGACCAGGGCGGTCACCGCGGGCGCGGCGCCGTCGAAGGGCACGTTGACCACGGAGATGCCCGTCTTCTCCGCCATGAGCCCGGCGGCTATATGCCACACCGAACCGGGGCCGGAGTTGCCGATCGTCACCTTGCCGGGGTTCGCCCGGGCGAAATCGATGAATTCCTTCAGGGTGTTCCAGGGGGCGTCCTTGTGCACCGTCAGGGCCGCCGCGTCCGCGTTGATCCGCATCAAGGGGTCGTAGGCCCGGTAGTCGAAGGGAATGAGCCCCTGGGGCGGGAGGGAGTTGAGCTCGAAGGTGATCATACCGAAGGTGTACCCGTCCGGGGGGGCCTGCATGATCGCCGAATGCCCGACGGCTCCGCCGCCGCCCGTGTTGTTGGTGACGTTGATCGTCTGCTTAAGGTGCTTCTCCGCCTCCTTGCACAGGGCGCGGAGGATGGTGTCCGTGCCGCCGCCCGGGGCCCAGGGACAGATCACCGTCACGGCCTTGCGCGGGTAGCGCTGCGCAGCGGCCGGCGCCAGCGCCAGGCCGATCAGGACCAGGGCCAGCAGGGCCCTGCGAATGAATCTCGATCTTTCTTTCCTCATCTGGTTCCTCCATTGGTCTAATAGGGCTAAGCCCTCAGCACCCTACGCTTGGGCCGCCGGCGCCGTCCGCCGGTCCCGCGCTGTCCGGCAATGTGTTGTATATGTGGGAAGACGCATTTTTTACATCCCTCTAACGGTTGATGCGTCCGGAGGTCTTGCCTCCCATGAGGGCAAGCACTTCCTCCCGGGTCGTGTAGTTGAAGTCTCC
>CAYTYG010000120.1:8461-9017 GCA_964441515.1 uncultured Treponema sp. | reverse complement strand
GGCGTCCTGCCCCAACCCGGCCATTCCCAGGAAATCGAAGGAGTCTATCACGGCGTCGTAATCGTCGAAGGGCAGGCCCAGGAGCAGCCCGGGCCGAACCCGGATGCCCAGGGCGGTCAGGAGCCCGCTGCCCCGTTCGAAGGCGTCCCGGTCCCAGGTCTGCCCGGCCGCGGCCAGGGCGGCGGGATTCGTGGACAGGGGCCCTGCGTGAACGGTCTCTACCGCCGCGTCCGCCATCAGGCTCGCCAGCTCGTCCGTCACGGCTTCGGGATTCAAGCCCATCTCGATGGGAACGCCCGCGTCGTTGGCCCCGGCGATCTCCCGGAAGAAACGGGGGAGGTCCGAGCGCAGGTACAGGGCCTTGTCCAGAATACGGATGTCGGGAGCGCCTTTCTTGGACGCCAGCCGGACGACCCGGGCCGCCTCGCCCTCCGGCCTGTTCCGGGGAGGCCAATTCGTGTCCGGTCCGTCCAGGCGGGGCGGGGGGGCGCCCCGGGCTGTCTCCACGAAGACCGGCCGGTCGGGTTCCACCGAAAGGGCTCCGGACAGGTAGGGG
>CAYTYG010000120.1:0-8451 GCA_964441515.1 uncultured Treponema sp. | reverse complement strand
CCTGGGGATCCCCCGAGTAGTGAGGTCGGACGGAGCTGGAGGGAAGATCCCCCAGGAAGGCGCAGAAGGCCTCCTCCAGGTCGCCCTCCAGGATGGAGTCGAAGGTGGACGCCCGGAAGATGGGCATGTCCCTGCGGGCCTCCAGGCCGTGGGCGGCCAGGACAACCCGGGGCGCCCGAAACCGGAGTCGCTTGGCTATCCACGCGCTGCGGTCCAGGTTGTGGGGCTCCAGTTCGAAGAGGACGGCCTGGGCCCCGGCCTGCGCCGCGGCCGCCACGACCGCCGCGTCGCCGCCGTAGTCGGAGACCTTTCTGTCCAGGCACGCCCACTCGTCCCGGGCCAGCAGGCCTCGGGACTCCGCGAGGGCGGCCGCACGGGCCGCCTGCAGGGGTACGGCTTCGCGCAGGGTTTCCCGGGAGGGATCTGGAGCGGGCAGACGAATGAAAAGAATCTTCACGCGGATGGACCTCGAAAAACGGCGGGGCCGGGATCGGAATCCCCAGAGTATAGCAGATCGGGCTTTCCGTGTCTCCTCAATCCGGGAGCTTCAGGGCCCTGCGCCATCCCCGGGAGAGGGGAAAGTCCGGGAAGGCCGTGCCCCAGCCCCCCATCGGACCGGACAGGGGGATAGCCCGTTCCACGATGGAAAGGTATTCGGAGCGGGGGATGTCCCGCCCGCCCAGGGAGGCTACGTGGTCGGTCCGGACCTGGCTGTCGATCACCGGGAAGCCCTCGTCCTTCAGTCTCCAGGCCAGGGCTATCAGGGCGGCCTTGGAGGCGTTGGGGAACCGGGAGAACATGGATTCCCCGCAGAAGAGCCGGCCGAGGGATACGCCGTAGAGCCCCCCGGCGAGCTTGCCCTCCACCCGCGCCTCCACGGAATGCGCGTACCCGAGCTCGTGCAGGCGGACGTAGGCTTCCACCATCTCCCGGGTGATCCAGGTTCCGTCCTGGCCGCGCCGGGGGACGGAGGCGCAGGACTCGATCACGCCCCGGAAGTCCGTGTCCAGGGAAAGGGTGACGATCCCCTTCCTCAGTACCTTGCGCATGGACTCGGACACCCGTATCTCCCCGGGAAAGAGGACGAACCGGGGATCCGGGCTCCACCAGAGGATGGGTTCCTCCTCGGAGAACCAGGGGAAGATGCCCTGGGAATACGCGGACAGGAGCACGCCGGGGGACAAGTTGCCTCCCGCGCAGAGTATCCCGTGTTCGTCCGATGTGGACGGGTCCGGGAACCGTATCCGCTCGTGCTCGGAGAGCCTCGGGAAGAGGGGATCCTCCCCCCGTTTCGCCGTCATTTCCCCGCGGCCGCGGCGCCCCGCGGCGCTTTCTCCCCCGGGGACAGGAGCCTCCGGACCGGTTCGTAGAGCCGGGAGGCGGCCAGGTAGAGGGGGGGGGCCAGGACCAGGGAGGCCAGGCCGTCCACGGCGTAGTGGGCGAAGAGGTAGACCGTGGCCAGGAGTATCAGGGCCAGCATGGGAAAATAGAAGGCAAGGAGGCGTTTTTCCCAACGGTACGCGAAGATGATGCTGAGGGTCGTAAAAAGGATGTGGGAGGAGGGGAAAGCGGCCCCCGCCAGGCTGACGGAATCGAATCCCCTTTGGAAAAAGGGCACGAAGAAAAACCCTTCGAAGCCGCCGTACCAATGGCTCCGCAGCTCCGGGATCCAGTACTTCGGCCCCTGTACGCGGAAGAAGACATACCAGATCGTGACGGCCATGTTGATCAGGAAGTAGATGAAGACCGATCGCTCCGTCTCATCCCGGTCGCCCTTGATCCAGGGCACCCAGAGCACGGTCACGACGATGACGTAGAAGGAGAAATACGAGCCGAACATGAGCTCGTTGAACCGTGGAAAGGATTCGAAGGGTTTGTGGAAGACCAGGTAGGGCTCGAATCCGAAGATCCACCGGTCCAGGGCCGCGAAGACAGCGTCATGGGACACGCCCCCGAACACAAAGGCGGACAGCCGTATGCTCTCGAAGAAGAAAGGGGTTATCAGGGCCTGCGGGTAGAAGGTCCGGACGAAGCTCAGGACCTTGCCCCCATGCCTCCGTTCGGCCCGGATGACGAGCACGACAAGAACCAGGACCGCCAGGTAGGCCGTACCCACGGCGTACCCCGTGGGTATCGAGAATCCCGCGAATAACAGGCTTCCGGTATCCGGATACAGGAAGGATACGGCCGCGAAAAAAAGGACGGTGGCCAGGGGGGGGATGTCCATGGCCCGGAGCAGCGGGCCGTTTTCGTCCGGAGAACGCAGGTATCCTATCGTCATGTCCGTATTCGGTGAGCCCCGTGCGGTCCGCTAGACCGCGCGAAGGACCACTTCTCCATTCTCCGCGTCCGCCCTCACCTTGCCCCCCTGGGAGAGGCGGCCGAAGAGGACCTCGTCCACGAACCAGGTCTTCACCTTGTCCTCCACCAGGCGGCCCACGTTGCGGGCTCCGAATTCCTGGGAGTATCCCTTTTCCGCCAGGAGCTTAACGCAGGCCTCCGTCATCTCCAGGACGACATGCTTTTCCGCCAATTGCGCGCGGAAGTCGTCCACGGCCTTCACCACGATGCGTTCGATGATGGGCATGGGCAGGTGATTGAACCGGACCACCGCGTCCAGGCGGTTGCGGAACTCGGGGGTGAAGGCCTTCTGCACGGCGTCCTCCAGGGCCGAGTCCGTCACGGCGCGCTCGCCGAAGCCTATCATGGGCTTGCCGATCTCCCGGGCTCCGGCGTTGCTGGTCATGATCAGCACGACGTTGCGGAAGTCCGCCTTGCGGCCCTGGTTGTCCGTCAGGGTGGCGTAGTCCATGATCTGTAGGAGTATGTTGTAGACGTCCGGGTGGGCCTTCTCGATCTCGTCCAGGAGCACCACGGCGTGGGGGGTCTTGCGGATCGCGTCCGTCAGGAGCCCGCCCTCCTCGTAGCCCACGTAGCCCGGGGGGGAGCCGATCAGCCGGGAGACGGTGTGCTTCTCCTGGTACTCGCTCATGTCGAAGCGGTGCAGGGCTATGCCCATGCGCTCGGCCAGACGGCGGGCCAGCTCGGTCTTGCCAACGCCGGTGGGGCCCACGAACAGGAAATTGGCCACGGGCTTGTCGGGAGATCGGAATCCCGCCCGGCTCCGCTTAACGGCCTTCGCCACCGCCTCCACGGCCCCGTCCTGCCCGAAGACGACCTTCTTGAGATCCTCGTCCAGGCTTGCGAGCTTTTCCTTCTCGGATCCGGAGACCGTTTTCTCCGGGATGCGGGCAATCTTGGCCACCACGGTCTCGATCTCCCGGGCCCCTATGTCCAGGACGGCCTCGTTTTCCTCGGGAGAGGACTTGAAGGCGTGGATGCGGGCCCAGGCGCCCGCCTCGTCCATGACGTCGATGGCCTTGTCGGGCAGGCGCCGCTCCGTGACGTACTGGGCCGAGAGCCGGACGGCCAAGTCCAGGGCCTCGTCGGAATACCGGACCTTATGGTAGTCCTCATACTTGGGCTTAAGGCCCTTTAGGATCTTGGTTGTCTCCGCCAGGGAGGGCTCCAGGATGTCGATCTTCTGGAAGCGCCGGGAAAGGGCCCGGTCCTTGTCGAAGAACTTGTTGTATTCCTCGTAGGTCGTGCTGCCAATGCAGCGGAGCTTGCCGCTGGTTAGGGCGGGTTTGAGGAGGTTGGAGGCGTCCATGGACCCCCCGGACACCGATCCGGCACCCACAATGGTGTGGATCTCGTCGATAAAGAGGATCACCCGGTCCTTCTTGAGCAGTTCGTCCACGACGCGCTTCACCCGCTCCTCGAAGTCTCCTCGGAACTTCGTGCCCGCCAGGAGGGAGCCCATGTCCAGGGAATGGATCGTGTAGTCCTTGAGGCGGGGCGGGACCTTTCCCTCCACGATGCGCTGCGCCAGGCCCTCGGTTACGGCGGTCTTTCCGACCCCCGCGTCGCCGACGTGGATGGGGTTGTTCTTGAGCCGGCGGCAGAGGACCTGGACCGTCCGCTCTATCTCGGATTCCCGGCCGATGACGGGCTCCAGCCGGCCTTCCCGGGCCATGCTCGTCAAGTCCGACGTGAAGCGCTCCAACGCGCCCGGCCGCGCCGTTCCCCGGCGGGTCTGGACCCGTTCGCCCTCCTCCTCTTCGTCGGTTTCCGTAAAGGAGGGGGAGACGCCCGGGGAGACGTCGGAATCCTTTTCCCCGGATTCCGGGGGATATTCGCCCAGGGGTTCCTCGTCCAGGCCGTGGGAGATGATCTCCAGAAGCTGGAGACGTTTCACCCCCGCCTTGCGGAGGTAGTAGGCGGAATAGTTGCGCTCCTCGTCGTACAGGGACACCAGGACGTCCGCCACCCGGACTTCGTCCTTGCCGGCGGACTGGGACTGCAGGACGGCGCGCTCTATGACGCTCTGGAACCCGGCCGTCTGTATGGGCTCCGTGTTCTTGACCACGGGGATCTTCTGCTCGAAATAGGACTCCATCCCGCGGCGGATGTGCTCCACGTCCGCGTCGCAGGCCTCCAGAATTGTCCGTATCTGCTCGAAGGACAGGGAAGCGTATAGGATGTGCTCCGGGGTAAGGTACTCGTGGCTCCGGAGTTTAGCCTCGTTATATGCGGCGTTGAATATCGCTTGGACTTCCTGGTTGACTTTCATGTCCCTTATGCCTTCTCCATCGTACATTTGAGGGGATATCCGTTGCTCCGGGCCAGCGAGTGGACCTGGTCCACCTTGGTGGCCGCGATGTCGAAGGTATAGACACCCACGATTCCGCGCCCCTTCCGGTGGACATCCAGCATGATGTCCGTGGCCTCCGCAATCCCCTTGTGGAAGATCGTGATGATCACGGCCACGACGAATTCCATCGTCGTGTAATCATCGTTCAGCAGGATCACCCGGTACTGTTCGGGCTCCTTGATCTCCTCGTCCTCCCGTACAAGGACATCGCCCTCCGTCGAATGTTCCATATATATCTTCGGAATACAAACATACATACCGGGGGGGAAAAAAACAAGGAGAGCGGCGCCGGTTGCGGCCTTACCGCCCTCCGGGGCTGTACGAAAAGGCCGGGAACCCGCCTGGGGAACACCCTGTCGGCGTATCGGTGACGGGGAATACGGAAAATTCCAACACGAAAGGACTTTCCGCCGTAGTATGGATGTATGGAAAGCGCGGAGGGCAGGATGATCCGGGACGGAGCGCTGGCGGGGGGCGAGAGCGCCCGCCGGGCCTTTTCGAGGCTCTGGCGGGCCTACTACCGTCGGCTCTCTGTTTTCGCGGCTTCCTGGCGGGGGCTCCCCGTCTCGGAACGGGAGGACGCCGTCTCGGAAGCCCTGATCGCCGCGTTTTCCGGCCTGGCGGGCTACGACCCGCTCCGGCCCCTGACGCCCTGGGTCTACCGTGTGGCGGCCAGCCGGTTCTCGGACGCCGCGGGAAGGGCTAGGCGCGCGGTCTGTCTTTCCTATCCGGAGGGCCCGGAGCCCGAAGCCCCGGAAGACCCTGCCCGGCGTATCGAGGAACGGGACCTGGCGGATCGCTGCCGGAAGGCCATCGCGGAGCTGCCCGAGGGGGACCGCCGCATCGCCCACCTGCGCTTCCTCGAGGGTTTGAGCTCCCAGGATATCGGCCGCGCCCTCGGGTTGCCCGCGGGGACGGTCCGGTGGCGGATACACGCGATACGGAGGGCCGTGGCCCTAGCCGCGGGGGAGGGAGCATGAGGCGGAGGGATATCGACGCGGCGATCCGCGAGGCTTTGCTTCGGGAGGCCGCGGTGGCGGACTACCGGGAGCCGACGGACCCGGAGACGGAGAGGGCCGTCCTTTCCGCCGGGCCTGCCTTCCGCGGGAGGGGGCCGGCAGCCCCCCGGGGGGACCGGAGGGTTTCCGCCGCATGGGCCGCCGTTCTGGCCGCCGTCCTGACCGGTATCCTGGCGGTCCGTGCCGGGGAAGGACCCGACAAGGTTTCCGGCTGCAGACCCCTGGCGGATAGCCTTTCCCGGCGCCTTCCGGCGGACGCGGGGGTGCGGTTCGCGGAGTTCTGGATTTTAGCGGGGGAATCCCTCCGGCCCGCGGACTGATAAGAGGCGGATGTATCCAATCAAGGAGGTTTTCATGGTGAAGAGGTTCGTTTCGGCCGTCCTGGTAGTGGTTCTGGCCTACGTCGGGGTCGTGTTCATCTGCGGGTCTACGGCGTGGCTGCACGTCGACTTTCCCTCCCTGCTCATGGTTCCCGTCCTGCCCCTTCTGTACATGGCGGTCCTGTACGGCTTTCCGGGCATGGCCGCGGCCTTTCGGGCCCCCTTTTCCCCGGCGTCGGGCGCCCGGGAGCTGGGCCTTTCCTTGGCCTTCTTCCGGGACCTGGGAAGATCCTTCTGGCTCTTCGGCTCGATGGGGATGTGCCTGGGCTTGATCGAGGTTCTCCGTAATTTGACGGACCGTTCGAAGATCGGCCCGAACCTTGCCATAACAATCCTGACCGCCCTGTACGCGGCGGTCTTCAACCTCCTCCTGGCGCACCCCTTCGCGGCGCAGGCCCGCCGGAGGCTGGCGGAGTCGGAATAGGCGTACGGACGAAACGAGGCCGATCCTTTTTCAGGATCGGCCTCGTCGCGCCGGGAACCCGGAGCCTGTTGTTACCGGTCAGTTAGCTTTCGCAAACGCCGCAGCCGCCTTACCCGCGATCGTCCCGGAATCGATGCACAGGCCGTAGCTGAAACCGGGAACGTCGTAGTAGGGAGAGGAGTAAAGGCTTCCGTTGTCCGTTCCCACGACGTATAGCCCGGGAATGACGACGTGCTTGTCGCTGACCGCTCGGCAGGAATCGTCGGTCCGGATCCCGCCGAAGGTGCTCCAAGCGCTGACCTCGTTCTGTGTGACATAGAACGGGCCCTTTGCCACCGGGGAGAGATACCATTTTGCGGCTCCGAATTGCGGATCGGCCCCGGCCGCGCAGAACTGATTGTACTGCTTGATTGTGGCGGGAAGGTTCTCCAGGCCGAAATGTTTCGCCAGTTCCTCGACCGTATCCGCCTTAAAGCACCAGCCCTCCCGTACGCCTTCCTCGAGATCGGCATAGATGTTTGCAAGGATGCGTCCCTTGAAATAATTCCCGATGAACCAATCCTTGGCGGTCGCGCCTTTGGCGGTTGTGTACTTGTATAAGCCCTCGGTCGCCATAGCCTCGACATAGGCGGAATCCACGACAGCGTAGTACGGCGTATTGCGCAAGAGGGGTTCGCTGCCGTAGGACATGGGATAGTCGCACATCAGGCCTTCGTTCATGAACCGCTTGCCCTGAGCGTCGACCAAGAGGCAGCCGTACACCCCGAATTTGAACGCCGTGTTCTGGTCGTACTTGTCCTGCTTGGCGGGGCGGCTCGCCTTCGAATTGGTTCCGCCGTACTCGCTTCCGCAGAGGCCCCACGTCTTGTCCAATCCCGCTCCCGCCTCAATGCACATGTTGATGCCGTCGCCCGTACACAAGCTGTTTCCGCCCGCCGCCGCGTTCACGTGTTCCGTGGCCAGGTATTTCTTCAGCATCGCCTTGTTGCCCAAGTAGCCGCCCGTCGCGACGATGACGGCTTTCGCCGTTATAGAGACCTTGGTGCCGTCCGATCTGTAGGCGACCACACCCGTTATTTTGTCCTTGGTCTTAATTAGGCTTTTCCCCGTCGTTTCGTACATAACCTGGATCTTGTTTCTTTCAAAGGCTTTTTCCCAGATTCCCACGCGCTCCTCGAGCGGATTCAGGATGAGATGAAAGCCGCCCTTTTCGTTCACGAACGGAGTTTCGAAACGGAAATTGGCTTCCATGAACTTGTATCCGAAATCCATGAGTTGCGAAACCGCGGTGTTGCTTGTTTCAAGGCAATTCCTGAGCAGCAACGCGTTCGGGACGCCGTGGGTGTACTGGATGACATGATGAAAGACATCGTTGACGGTGAGCGTAGATCCTTTGGCCCGCAGCACGGGAGTGTCGACGGCGAAGGGGCCGGAGACCTTGATGCCGTTGGTCGACGCGACGCCGGGACTCTTCTCGATCACGATGACCTTTGCCCCGCTCATAGCCGCGTTGTTCGCCGCCATGAAGCCGGACGCGCCCGCCCCGATGACCACGACGTCCGCGGAATATTCCTCGGCTTTGGCGGCGGCCGCCTTTTCCGCGGTCACGGCCATCATCGCCTCCGCGGATCCTCCCGCCTGGCCCACGCAGTCCGCGACAGCCTTGATGATGGCCTTGCTCGATTTCGTGGCGCCTGTGACCGTATCGACAGCGAGCGATTGGCTCTTAAGGATCGCTTCCGGTATGGCCGTGGCGACTCGATTGAACAGAATGGCGGTTTCGTGATGGTCCAGGATCCTGATGCCCGTTATCGACGAATCGGAGAACGTCACCTCCACCGTGATTGGGGAGAGGTTGCCGTATTCTGTAGCCTGGTAGGTTCCCGCACGGAAACTCTGCGCTGTGTTTTTTGC
>CAYTYG010000119.1:3714-9055 GCA_964441515.1 uncultured Treponema sp. | reverse complement strand
CGGCGGGTCGGTCGAAACAGGAAAAATAGGCATCCGCGTCCAGGCAGGGATGAATGCCCGGCCGCGTCAGGGCGAAGTCGTAGCGCACGGGGTCGTCCGGCCGGAAGGCCCGGAAGGACTCCGTGGCCTCCAGGGCCGCCTTGAGGTCGTCGCACCGCCGTTTCAGGAGCCCGAGGCGGCGGCAGGCCGCGCCCATGTGGGTGTCGATGGGCACCACCAGGCGCGCCGGACTCACCCGCGTCCACCCCCCGGGGTCCACGGCGTCGGAGCGGACCATCCAGCGCAGGAAGAGGAAAAGCCGCTTGCAGGCCGAGCCCCGGGACGGCCGGGGAAGGAGGTTCTCCCTCCAGGGAGGCCGGCGCCCGCCGGGGGCCCTGTCCTCCAGCGCGGCCGTAAAGCGTTCGGCGGCCCCGACGATTGTAGGCTCCGCGGGGTCGTCTCCCCGCAGGAAGAGGTCCTCCAGGGAGCCGGCGTCCCCGCGGGCGTCCCGTACGGCCGAAAGCAGAGCGGCCAAATCCCCGCCGACAAAGAAGCGGTACCGGAAGCCGGAGAGCGCCCGCCGGAGCCCCTCGTCCGACATCGAGGCCAATCGGAGGGACGGGCGCCCGCCCAGGCAAGCCAGGGCGTCCCGGGCCGCGCGGACGATGAGACCGGCGGAGCCGAGGGCCAGGCAGGCGGACACGAGTCCCGCCACCTCCCGGTCGGAGGGATAGCGATAGGTGCGGACCACGGCCAAGGGATCCGGGTCGATCAGCTCGGGCCGGGCAAGCTCCGCGTAGGCGGTTTCCAGAAAAGCCCCGAGGGCCGGGGACGACGGGATGGAAAGCCGGGCTTTTTTGCGGGTAGTCGTCAGGGGGCCAGTCCCAGCCGGATCAGCTCCTCCCGGCGGCGGGCCAGACCCGGTTCCTCGGGAGCCACCGCAAGGGCCTGCCTCAGATAGAAGCGCGCCTTTTGGGCGTCCTTCTGCCGCATGTAGATGTCGTACATTGCGGTCAGGGCCTCCAGGTTCTGCACGTTCTCCACAAGGCTGGAGCGGAGTGCGTTGAGGGCCGCCTCGTCGTTGGGCTGCAGGAGGCTCTGGAGGTAGTATAGGCCGGAACGGAACTTGGAGGAACCCTTCCCCGTGAGCGCCCGGGCCACGAGGTCCCGGGCAGCGGCGGCATCCCTGCGGTCGATCAGGGACCGGATATGGGCGATCCTCGCGTCCTCGGAGTCGGGGGATACGGACATCCACTCGACGGCGACCCTAAAGGCGTCGTCCAGGCGGCCCGAGGACCTGTACACGAGGTGCATGGTTCCACGGTCCGCGTATCCGGGATCCGCGGCGCGCAGCCGGTCCAGGAACACCGCCGCCGAAGCCCAGTTGCGGCGCTTAACGTCCTCGGCCAGAAGGATCCGGAGTGCGCCGGCGTCCCGGGGATTGAGCGCCAGCACGCGCCCGGCCAGGGTATAAGCCTCCCCCCGCTCCGCGGGAGTCCCCCCCGCGAGTATCCGGGCGGCGGCCAGGGACGCTTCGACGTCGTCGGGATACATGGAGAGGAGTTTTCTCAGATAGCGAAGCGCCTCCTCCCGGTTCCGGGACCCTTCCCACGCCGTCCGCCCCCTCAGGAGCAGGTAGCGCCGGTTGGAGGAATCCACGGCTCCGTAGGCGTCCAAAAGGGGGATGGCCTGGAGGTAATCCCCGGCGCGCACGAGCATATCCGCCCGCAGGAGGAGCACAAGGGAGTCCAGGGGATCCTGGCGGAGCACCTGGGTGACGAAGGGATTCGCCTCCTCGTAGCGGCCGGAATCGTAGAGCGCCAGGGCCATCAGCCGGATCCAGCTCAGATTCGACTCGTAGCCGGCCTTATAGGCATCCAGGAGGCCGGCGGCCTTGTCCGGACGTCCCAGGGCCAGCAGCGCGCGCACGCTTCCGAAAAAGGCGGGGTAGCAGTCCTGGGCGTCGGAAAAGGCCCGGATGTACCGCTCATGGGCCTCGGCGGCGTTGCCGGAGCGCTCGGCCAAGAGTCCCCGGATGCAGTCCGCCAGGGGGGAGGCGTACCCGGCCTGCTCGAAGAGGCCGAGAGCCTGCGCGGCGGTCCGGGACGTTTCCAAGGATTCCCCGCGGAACACGGAGGAAGCCAGCGCTAGGAGCTCCAGGGGCTCCGCTCCGTCCCGGGGGGTGCCCAGCCGGCCTGTGCGGGCGGCCGCCACGGCCCGGGCCCACGGATGTCCGGTCGGGGGTTCCGGAACCACGGGCGCCTTGCCCAAGGTCTCGGGATACGCGATGCGGCCGAGCTCCACGGCGTACCAGCGATACAGGATTACGTCCGACGGGGCCAGGGCCTTCTCCGCTTCGATCCTGTCCCGGGCCTTGGCCAGGGAAGCGGGCGTACCCCGCGCGAGCTCGGTCTCAATCTGGGCCTTGGAGCTCGCCGCCCTGTCCAGGTGCCCCCCCATGGAAAGGGCCGTGCCCGAATCCACGGGCGCGGGTCCCGAGCCGCAGGCGGCCAACAGGAGGACCAGCGCGGCCAGGCACGGCGCGCTCCCCGGCCTGGGTCGACGGAAACGCGTCATGAGCCGGCCCCCTGCCGGGGGGTGCGGGCAAAGCGGGCGCGGTTGTGGAGATACAGCGCCAGCAGGATAAGCCCCATGACGATGAGGAAAGCGGGCCACCACTCCGAGAAAAACCTCCGGAAGGAGAAGAGCACGATATCGAAGGAGAAGAGCAGAAAACAGCCGCCCAGGAGGACGAAGGAGAGGGCCGGAACCAAATAAACCGCCCGCAGGCGCCGATATCGGCGGTAGCCCGGCGCCAGGATGGAAAGGCCCAGGATGACCATGAAAAAAGGCCAATAATACGCGACGGGCCAGCCGAAGATTCCCCGGATGAGGAGCAGAATCCCGGAGAGAAGAAAAAAGGACCCCGCAAAGAGCCAGAGCGCGGAAAGCCGGCGGGTCACCCCCAGGTACGTGATGAGGCAGCCCACCGCCGTGATGCCCATGGGCCAGACCCGGTACAGCCGGGGCAGGACCCCCGTGGTCAACAGGAGCAGGGTTGTGCCTCCCACCACCAGAACCAGGGAGAGCGCGAAGAGCGAGTTCTTCGGCGGTTGAACCGGCTTGCCGTTCATATCTACCTAGGAGTATATCCGCACCCGCCGTTCTTGCCAACGAGGAAGATGCCGTGTTACTCTTTGCCCCATGTTCCCGCGCACCGCCGCGGCCCTGGCCGCGGCCGTCCTCGCCTTCCTGTCCTCCTGCGGCGGTTCGCCGGACTTCGATCCCCGAATGGCGTACTACCTCGAGGGAACGCCCCGGGACGCGGCGGAGCTGAAGGAGCTCTTCACGCTCCTGGAGGATCCGGAGGTCAAGGGGGAGGAACGCTTCGCGGTCGTCCAGACCATCGCGGATGCCTACCTGCGGCTCAAGGACTACGGCCGCCTCGTGTCCTTCCTTTCCGGGGTCGTGGAGCTGGACGCGTCGAATCCCTACGCGGCCCATTACCTTTTCACGATAGCCTTCGCGTACATGCAGATGGGAGCCCGGGACGTGGCGGCGCTCTACTTCGACCGCATCGTCAAGAACCACCCGGACTTGATCCTGAAAGGCGAATCCATCCACAAGGTCTGCCTGGAAAAGCTCCTGGAACTCACCGACTCCCCCTTAAGGCGCATCGACTACCGCCGGGAGCTCATCTCCCGCTTTCCCGACTCGATCGACGTCGGAGCGGCCTGGTTCCTCCTGGGCAAGGAGTACGAGAAGACAGGGGACTGGGACGCCGCCGTCTCGGCCTACCAGAAGTACCTGCCCCACCTGGGCTCCTCCATCCCGGGCTACCCGGACGCCTTCCAGTACGCCCGTATCCTCATCGAGTTCGCCAACTCGCCCAAGGACTGGAGCTACGAAAAGCTGGACGACCTGGTTCAAAGGGTCCAGGCCGCCCTGGCCCAGGGCAGTCCCCGGGCCCTTCAGAGGCTCCGGGCCAAGGTGGGCTTCTTCGCCATGTCCTGGCAGCAGGACCAGCTGGAGGGCAACAGCCAGGTGCTCTTCGATTTCTCCGAGTTCATGACGGGGTCCCGAATCTACTCGGCGACTTCCCTGGACCCCAGCTCGAACGCCCGGGAGGCCTTCCTGCGCACCTGGGGTTGGTCCCAGCGCATCGCCACCTGGTACCTCTACTTCCGGAAGATAAACTTCCCCGCGGACCCCGAGATACACGGCCGCTGGGAATGGGCGGGCATCTATTTCGGGGAAAAGCTGAATTGACCTTCCGGATACTGGCCGCCGCGCTGGTCCTCTGCTCCTTTCCCGCGGCCCGCTCATCCGGGTCCGAAGCCTTTCCCGTCCTCCCCGCGGAGGAGCTTCCCCCAGGCCGGGACGCCCGGCGATCCTTTCCGGAGGAAGATCCGGCGCCCGGCCGGGCCGAATCCCCGCGCCCCCTCCGGTCCCTGCCCCCCCGGGAACACCCGGATTCGGGCGGCCTGACCCGCAGGCCCGCCGGGGAGGGCCTTTCCATGCCCCTGCCCTGGAACGACCCCGAGTTCCGGAAATTCCGCGAGGCGTACGACACCCACGGAGGCCGTGCGTGGCTCGAGGCGATCCTGGAGCGCTCGGAGCCCTACGCGGAATACGTGGCGGAGCGCCTTCGCTGGTACCGGCTGCCGGCGGAGCTTTTCTTCCTGCCGGTCATCGAGTCGGAGTGGTCCCCCCGGGCGGTCTCCCGCTCCGGGGCCATGGGATTGTGGCAGTTCATGCGCAACTCGGTGGCCGGCTACGACCTGCGCATCGACGACTGGGTGGACGAGCGGCGGGACTTCATGAAGAGCACGGACGCCGCCTGCCGCAAGCTCCGGGACAACTATGAAGCCCTGGGCTCCTGGGAGTTGGCCCTGGCGGCCTACAACTGCGGTCTGGGAGCCGCCACCCGGGCCGCGGCCAAAGCCGGCACCCGGGACTTCTGGGAACTCCGGGCCGGGGGCTACCTGCCGCCCCAGACCGCCTCCTACGTCCCCAAGTTCCTGGCCGTCGTCTCCCTGCTGGACCGGGGCGCCCGAAACGGATTCCCCGTCCCCGGCTCGGCCCGTACGCGATGGGAGCGGGTGGAGCTGGACAAGCCCGTGGACCTCACGCTCCTGGCCGAGGCTTCCGGGACGGGCCTGGACGCCCTCCGGGCCGGGAATCCGGAGCTCCGGTACGACGTAACCCCGCCGGACGGCCCCTACGCCCTGAAGGTCCCGGAGGAATCCGCGGCCGCCGTGCGGGAAACCCTGGAGCGTTCGGACTTCAAGTCCCTGCGGTATTACCTCTATAAAATCCGCTCCGGCGACACCCTGTCCGCCCTGGCCCGGCACTACGAGAT
>CAYTYG010000119.1:0-3704 GCA_964441515.1 uncultured Treponema sp. | reverse complement strand
CCGTCTCCCTCATCGAACGCTTCAATCCCGGAACCCGGCCCGAGTCCCTGCGTATAGGATCCACCCTCGTGATCCCGGCGCTCCGGGACAAGAAACCCTATTCGCCCGCCCCCTCCCCGGGGGAATCCCTGGAGTTCTCGGAGACCTACCGGGTGGCCCGGGGCGACACGCTCTGGTCCATATCCCTGAAGTACGGGGTCCAGCCGGAAACCCTGGCCGAGAAAAACGGCCTGGACATCTCGTCCATTATACGTGAAGGGATGACCCTAAACGTGCCGAAAATGGAATAAAGCGCCTCCGCGCCTTAAAAGAGCATGAAACAACGTAACCGGCGATGCGTCGCCCCCCGGGCCCTCCTCCTCACGGCCGCTGCTTGGGCCTTCTGCGCCTCCGCGGCGGCCCAGGATTCCCTCTACGACCTTTCCGTCGACCTCCGATGGGACACCATGACCCTCACGGCGAGCATAACCCTGGACCTCCGGGAGGCGGGGATACGGCTTCCCTCCGGGCGAACGGAGGCCGAGCGGATGATCGAGCGGGATCTGCCGGGGCTCCTGCAGGAAGCCGTGTTCCGTATCCTCGTGGATTCCTACAGGACCGTGGGGGAGACGTTGGAGGACGGATCCCTTTCCATCAACGACATCCTGGGACTCATCAAATCCCTGGAGAGGAGGGAGAGCAGCTTCTCCCCGGACTTCGCGAGCTTCACCGCCGTGTACGAGCTGCCTCTGACGGGGATCGCGTCCCTCTACGTTCGGCACAGCCGGCCCTACGAACTCCCGGCGCCCCTGGATTACGTACCCGCCCGTCCCTACACGGGGATCGTCATCTACGCGAAGGGCTTCCTCCCCGTGCGCGGCGAGCACGCCGCGGCGCGGGCCGTTCCCTGCCTCTTCCCGCGGGTTTACGACGAAGCCATGAACACGATCCTGGAGAGGAACATCGTCGCCCCGGAAGCCATACGCCGTTGGGGCATCGTGGGATACACGGACGACCTGGCCTCGGCCGCCCTGGAAGGGCGGATGGGCGACAACCCCCTGCGGATCGCGGCCACGGGGGTCTTCGGCACGTCCCGTACGGACTTGGTCATATCGAGGGAGGAGGCCCTTCGCATCCTGGCCCTGCCGGAAAACAGGGCCCTGCTGCGCGAGGGACGCGTCGTCGTCGTGGTGGACCGGGAGACCGACTGAGTTTTTCCTCCGCCTACAGGATACGGTCCACGGCCGCCAGGGCCTTATCGTAGTCGGGTTCCCGGCCTATCTCCGGGACCTGTTCCGTGTACGCGACTTCTCCGCTCCTGTCGATCAGCACGACGGCCCGGGAGAGCAGCCCCGCCATGGCACCGTCGATCATCTCGACTCCGTAGGCCCTGCCGAAGGACCTGTCCCTCAGCTCGGAGAGCATGACCACGTTCTCCACCCCCTCGGTCTTGCAGAACCGTTTCTGGGCGAAGGGCAGGTCCCGGCTGACGGTCAGGACGGCGAGCCCGGGGCGCTTCCTTACCTCCTGTTCGAAACGCTTCGCGGAAAGGGCGCAGACGGAAGTGTCCAGGCTGGGGACGATGTTGAGGAGGACCGCCTTGCCCGCGAAGGCCGCCAAGCCCAGGTCGCCCAGATCGTTCCCGGTGAGCCGAAAGTCCGGGGCCGCGCTTCCCGGGACGGGTAGGTCTCCGATCGTGTGAACCGTATTCCCTTTCAGGGTGATGGTCGCCATCTTTCCTCCTCCTTCGCGGGCGGGGTTCGTCTATATAAACTACAAAGACCGGGCAGCCGGGGCAAGACGGAACCGTCGGGGGAAGAGGGGGCCTTCGGCGCCATACAAAAAGGCCGGAGTCCGCGCATCCTGGATGCCCGGGCTCCGGCCTTCGGTATCTTGATCCCCGCGAAACGGGGAAAAGTGCCACCGGTCAGAATTGAACTGACGACACGTGGATTTTCAGTCCACTGCTCTACCAACTGAGCTACAGCGGCGCGTTGCGGGAACTTTATACCCTAATCGACACGGGCAAGTCAAGCCGGCGCGCAGTCCGGGGAGTGGAAGCTGCGAGGGAAAAGAGCCGTCGACGCCCGTCCCCATCCCCGGTATACTTGCCCCGACATGCGCGCGCTCCTGATCCAGCCGCCCTTCACCCAGCTCAACGCCCCCTACCCCGCCGTCCACTACCTGGACCGCTTCCTGCGGGACCGGGGCCTCGAGACGGAGGTCCGGGACGACTCCATCGGCCTTTACAGGCTCCTGATGACATCCGAGGGCGTTCGGCGCCTCTTCATGGATGCACGGGAAGCCCTGGACGCCCGGGAAAAGCCCGGCGCCGGCGCTAGAGTCCAGGCGGAGAGGTACTTCTCCCTCCGGGAAAAGTACGCCTCCTGGGCCGGCCCCCTCGTCCGCTTCCTGTCCTCCGGGGATCCGGCCCTGGCCTTCCGTATTTCCGGCCTCCCGGACGACCTCCCCCGGGGCCTGCGCTCGGAGGGCTTCATCGAGGAACGCGGGGGCGTGGTCCGGCCCGAGGAAGCCCCCGCCTTGGCGATCCGCATCCTGGACGACCTGGGGGATTTTATCTCCTGGGCCCTGGATCCGGACTTCGGGACGGTGCGCTACGCCGAACGGCTCGCCTCGAGCCGGGCGGAGTACGGGCCGGTTTCGGAAGCCGCGGATTCCGGCTACGTCCTGCGCTCCTTCTATCGCCCCTGGCTGCGGCGGTCCTTCGACGCTTCGGGCCCGGGTTCCGCGCCGGACCTGCTCCTTCTCTCGGTGCCCTTCCCGGGCTGCCTGGCCGGCGCGATCGCGGCGGCCCGGGAGGCGCGGTCGGCCTTCGGCCCCGCCCTCCGCATAGCGATGGGGGGCGGCTACGTTTCCACGGAGCTGAGGAACCTCAAGGACCCATCCGTCTTCGAAGACCTGGACGCACTCTGCTTCGATGCCGGCTACGGCGCCCTTGTCTCCCTCCTGGATCGCATGGACGCCGAGCGCCGGGGGCTTCCTGCTCCCGCCCCATACCGGACGGCCCGGAGGGCGCCGGGCGGCGCGGTGGAGTACCTGGGCTTCCCGGCGGAGACGGGCTGCGGAGGCTCTTCCCCAAGGGAGGAAGACGGGGGGGACCGCGCCCCGGGGGACGACCCCGGCGGCGCCGGGGGAGCCTACCGGGTCCTGGAGGACAAGGCCCTGCGCACGGTCCACCCGGACTACCGGAGCGCGGACATGGGAGCGTATATCCGCACCCCTTCTTCCGAGAACCCCATGCACCGCATCTGGTCCGACGCCCCGTGGCTGAAGTACCGGTTGGCCTACGGATGCTATTGGCGTCGCTGCGCCTTCTGCGACACCCGGCTGGACTATGTGCGCCGATACCTGCCCTCGGAGGTGCCGGCCCTCTTCTCCGCCGCCGTCGAGGCTTCGGACCGGACCGGCCTTACGGGAATCCACTTCACGGACGAGGCCCTGCCCCTCCCCGCGCTCCTGGAATTCGCCCGCCTCAACCGCGAGGCGGGCAACCGCTTCACCTATTGGGGAAACGTACGCTTCGACCGGGTCTGGACGGAGGACCGGTGCGCCCTCCTGGCCGCGTCGGGCTTCGTCGCGGCCTCCGGAGGCATCGAGATCGCCACGGAGCGGGGCCTGGCCATGACGGGCAAAGGCTTCACCTTCCCGGACCTGGTCCGCTCCCTGGCCGCGTTCAAGCGCTCGGGTATCCTTGTGCACGGATA
>CAYTYG010000118.1:7767-9073 GCA_964441515.1 uncultured Treponema sp. | reverse complement strand
GCTCCTGGAATCCCTCCACGAGCATCCCTTCCCGGTCCACGTCCGCGAAGCCCAAAGGCCCCACAAGGGACTCCATGCCCTTGGAGCGCGCCCACTCCTCCACGGTCTTGACCAGGGCCTCGGCTACCTCGAAATCCTCTATGAAATCGATCCATCCGAAGCGCGCGCTCTTGCCGCCCCACTTGTCGTTGGCGCGCCGGTTGATCATTCCGGCAATGCGCCCGGCGGGGCGGCCGTCCTTGAAGGCCAGCCAATACTCCGCTTCACTGAATTCGAAGGCGGCGTTCCTGTCCTTGCGCAGGGTGTTGAGTTCGTCGAAGTTGAGGGGCGGAACCCAGTAGGGGCTTCCCCGGTAGATGGAGAAGGGAAGGCGAATGAAGGTCTTGAGATCCCGGGCGTTTGCTACCAGCCGCACTTCGATGGCCATGATCCCTCCTCAGGAACCGTTTTTCCGTTCGGACTCCCACTGGGCCAGGAAATCCTCGTAGGCCGCGATGGTAGCCCGGATCTGTATCTCCTGGACCTCTCCCCGCCCCGTCCAGTCGTTTCCGTCCTGGATATAAAGATGGGAAAGGACTCCCCGGGCCGTTTCATGGGTGAACGACGAGTCGATCTGCCTCTGCCGTTCTAGGCTCCGTAGGCAGGCGTTGTAGACCGCATCGTACTTCGATTCTTTCCAATCCAGGATGGACATGCCGCGCTCCGCGTCCCAGTCCCGCGGAAAGCGGCGGAACGGACGGATTATAGCGGAGGCGTACGGATTTGGGAAGGGCAAGAAAAAGCCCGGCGCCTAGTCGGGCCGGGCTTGGATAGCGGCGGGGGGACTCGAACCCTCGGCACAACGGATATGAGCCGTTTGCTCTACCGTCTGAGCTACGCCGCCAAAAACATGATGCGCGCGAAAGGTATATACCCGGAATCCGATCTCCCTGTCAAGTCGAGTTCCCCATCGGGCCGGGTTCCGGCCTATCCTGCAGGGAGCTTTCGATGACGCCTCCGCCCAGGACAAATCCCTCGCCGTCGTAGAACACGGCGGACTGCCCGGGCGCTACCGCGCGCTGGGGAACGGCGAACTCCACCCGGGCGCGTCCGTCCCGTACGAGGATCTCCGCCTCCGCGGGGGCGTGGTTCTGGCGTATCCGTACCCGGGCCGGAAAAGGACGGCCTTCCAGGGAAGAGTCCGAAAGGACTATATCCTCCGCCGTCAACCCGTCCGCCCAGAGCCCGTTTCCGTGCCCCAGGACTACCCGATTCGCCTCAGCGTCCAGGGCGAGGACGTAGAGGGGCTCGCTTCCCGTGCTGATGC
>CAYTYG010000118.1:6958-7757 GCA_964441515.1 uncultured Treponema sp. | reverse complement strand
ATGCCCAGGCCCCTTCTCTGCCCTATGGTATAGCGGTGAAGGCCCCTGTGGGTTCCGAGAACCCGGCCCTCCGGGTCGACGAAATCGCCGGGCGGACCTTCCCCGTCGTCAAATACGGCCGTATAGTCCCCTCCGGAGACGAAGTCCTGGCTTTCCCGTTTTTCCGCCGTCCCGAGCCCCAGGCTCCGGGCGATCCCGCGGACCTCGTTCTTGGTTTTTTCCCCCAGCGGGAAAAGAACGCCCTTCAGGGTGTCCGGACCCAGGCGGTGCAGGAAGTAGCTCTGGTCTTTGGTGAGGTCCGCGGCCATCCGCAGGCACGGCCGTCCGCCGCGCTCCCGGATCCGGGCGTAATGCCCCGTCGCGAAGAGCTCGAACTCCAGGCCCTCCTCCCGCGCCCGTCCGAGGAGGAATCCGAACTTCAGGGCTTGGTTGCAGAGTACGCAGGGGTTCGGGGTCCTTCCCCGGAGGTATTCCGAGCGGAAGTATCCCAGGACGGTACGCTCGTACTCCCGGGCCAGGTCCACGACGCGGTAGGGTATTCCCAGGTCTCGGCAGAGGGACTCGCAGGCGGCCAGGTCCTCCTCCTCGCCGGGGCCGTAACAGCCGGTCCGGCAGCCCTCCCGGGCCGATCCGCCATCGTATATCCGCATGGTCAAGCCCGTGACATCATACCCTTCCCGGACGAGAAGGGCCGCGGCCACGGAGGAGTCCACCCCTCCCGAGAGTCCCACGGCCACCTTGATCGGCTTCTTCATTCGGTTCCTGCGGCTTCCCGGGCGCTCATCCCAGGGCCAGCATC
>CAYTYG010000118.1:0-6948 GCA_964441515.1 uncultured Treponema sp. | reverse complement strand
CCTGGCGCGCTCCATGAGGGACGCATCCAGCTCCACGGCGGGCTTTAGGGTTTCCAGGGCTAGAACGACATCGGCCAGGCGGGTCTTTTTCATGTCCGCGCAGTGCCGGGCGGGACCGGCTGGGTGGAATTCCTTGTCCGGATATTCCCGCCGCAGCCTCCATACGACTTCCGCGTCCGTGGCTATGAGAAACCTCCGGGCCCCGGACTTCCCGGCGAAGGCCAGGATCTGGCTGGTGGAGAGCACCTGGTCCGCCAGGTCCAACACGCCGGGTTCGCATTCCGGGTGGGCCAGCAACAGGGCGTCCGGGTATTCCGCCCGGGCAGCTTCGACGTTTTCCCGGGTTATTCGGACGTGGACGGGGCAGAAACCGTCCCGCCAGTATATTCTCTTGGGCGTGCGCCTCTGGCACCAACGCGCGAGATTCCTGTCCGGGACGCAGATCAGCTCCTCCGCCGGGACTCCCTCGACCACCTGGAGGGCGTTGGCGCTGGTGCAGCACCAGTCGCTCTCGGCCTTCACCTCGGCGGTGGAGTTGATGTACGTGACCACGGGCACGCCCGGATATTTCGATTTCAAGGTCCCGAGATCCTCGGCCGTGATGGAATCCGCCATGGGGCAGCCCGCGTCCTCCGCGGGAAGCAGCACCGTCCGCCCGGGGGAGAGGATCTTGGCGGTTTCAGCCATGAACCGGACTCCGCAGAAGACGATGACCGGGGCGTCCGCCCGGGCGGCCATCCGCGAGAGCTCCAGAGAATCCCCCACGAAATCCGCGGCCAGCTGGACTTCGGGGCTCTGGTAGGTATGGGCAAGGATGAGCGCCCCCCGTTCCTTCCGCAGGCTCTCCAGCCGCTTTCCGAGGCGTTCCGAGTCTATGTCCGCTCTGTCCATGAGGAGAACACTACCACGGGAAAACGCCTTGTGATAAGCCGTGGCCCCCATGGAAACCAGGGGTGTCAAGAGGTTGGTTTATTGTGTATTATGTGTCACCTTACAATGTATCGTCCAATACAGACGTTTCGGAGCAGCCCATGAGACACGGCCTCTGCGTATTCCTGATGCTCGCGGCCGCGATGTTTGCGCCTGCCGCGCAGACGTCCGCGTCCTTCGATTACACCGCCCTTCCCGACACCAACGAATCCCGGACGCGCTTTCTGACCTCCCTGGTGACCGCGAACTGGAACAGCGCCGTGCTCTTTTCCCCGACGAAATTCAATTCCGCCTCGGGGCCCGTACATGTGGGGATCGAACGCCGGGAAGACTTCTTCTACGTCCAGTTCCTTCGCGAACGGGACGGAGGCTTCCCCCTCGCTTCCCCCGGGAACACCGTGGTTCAGCGGAACTATCAGAGGAACGGCGATCTCATCCAGGCCAAGCTATTCCTCTCGGAGGATCCTTCCTGCTACATCCGTCTCTATCCGTACAGCGAGCGCACCAAGGCCGACATAATCCTGTACGGCGCCGTAGTCCGGCAGGGCCTTGTCATCCCGAAGCTTTTTTACTACCTGCTTCGGGACCATGTTTCCGCCGTCATCCTCCAGACCCGCTCCGGCTTCGAATGGGAATCCCTGTATCGGGCCCCGGGCCCGGAGTCCGAAAGCCGCGCCTTCGGCCGCGCCCTCCGGGAGGGCCGAATCTACGGGGGCTCGGCCGCGGGGCAGCTGGTTTCCAGCCTTATCCAGTACGATGCCCCGGAGGAATTCCTGGCCGCACGGTCCCGTTTCCCGGGTACGGAGGAGCTGACCGAGGGGCTTCCCCTCCCCTACGCGGACGACTCGGACCCTCTCCAGACCGCGCAGTATCGGCCCTTCCCAGCCTACTCATCCGGCCGGGGCGTTCCCCTTCCCGCCGCCTCCGCCCTCGCGCACGCGGAGGCCCGGAACCTTCCCGGAAACATCCTGGCCGCCTTCGTCCAGGACGGCGGCCACGGCCGAAGGCTTTTCCTGATCGCGGGATTCGACGCCCGGGGGGTCTTCGGAATCGAGGCGTACGACCCCGGAACCCGGACCTTCATGGACTGGCCGGCCTATGTCGCCGCGCACAGGACGGCCCTAGTCCGCCTCGTCCGCGTTCCCCTGCCGTGAGCGGTTCCGGCATCCAGAGGATACTCGGATGAGCCGCGCCTTCGTGGACGAAGCCTCCTCGGATTCCCGGGACGAGGACGCCCCGGAGTATAAAATTCCGCTCCCCCCGGGAGCCCGGAATTACGTAACCCCGGAAGGGGCCGACCTGCTTTCCCGGGAGCTCCGTTCCCTGGAAGCCGGGGAGCGGCCCGCCCTCGCCACCGAGATCCTGCGCCTGGGATCCGATCCCTCGAACGCCGACGCCCTGGCCACGGCCCGCAGGAGGCTCGCGAGGGTGGACCGCCGAATCGAGTACCTGTCCCGTATGGCCTCCTTGACGGAGATCGTGGCTCCCCCTCCCGGGGGCTACGAACGGGTCCGCTTCGGCGCACGCGTCACGGTCCAGGACCCCCAGGGCGCCCTCTCGTCGTTCCGAATCGTCGGAGTGGACGAGGCGGATCCGGAAAAGGGGCTTGTCGGCTGGACGGCTCCCCTGGCCCGCGCCCTCATGGGCAGGCTGCCGGGAAACACCGTGACCGTACCCCTTCCCGAGGGGGAGGCCCTCCTGACGGTCGTTTCCCTGGAATAGACCGCCTGTAGGCCGAAGTTCGGGAAGCCTCTTTGCATCCTCGGGCATCCTTTTCCGTTCTTTTTCCCCGATTCGGGAATGCGAGGTTGACGCGAGCGGGAAAAGCGTCCAGAATCGAACTTAATAAATCCATCTCGAGGCGAGGAGGTTCCGTTGAAAAAAATAAACATCCTCACGGCGGTCGCTGTGGTCTTGGCGCTTTTAGCGTCCTGCGCCGGGGCGCCGGAGACCCCCGCAGAGGCTCCCGAACGAGTGGAGACCGTCTCCGGCCGTCCGGAAGCGGAAGCGGCCCGGAGCGCGGCCGACTCCGCCCGCGCCCGCGCGGACGGGGAAAAAGCGGGCGTCGCCGCGAAGGAAGAGTACGCGGCCGCCCTGGAATCCTACAAGAAGGCCGAGTCCGAGATGTCCGCGTCCCGGTACCCGGAGGCGGTTTCCGTCTACAAGAAGGCCGAAGCGGGCTTCGACGCCTCCGCTAAGCTGGCGGCGGACCGCAGGGCGGCCGCGGAGGCGGCCATGAAACGGGCCGACGCGTCCATAGAAAAGACCGAGGATCGCCTCCAGGCCATCGAGGACGAGATGGGCGGCCCCGAAGGAGGCTCCCAGTGAAAAAGCTTCGTATAAGCGTACTGTTCATCCTGCTGGCCGCCGTCCTGGTTTCCGGCGCTTTCGCCCAACACAGCCTCTACGACAATCCCAACTACCGCCGCTCCCTGGAGCTGCGGACCATGGCGAAATCCGCCTACGATAAGGGAGACTACGTCAAGGCGGAGGAATACTCCCTGGAGTCCGAACGCCTCGCCGTCATAGCCCGGGAGGAGGCGGAGACCCAGAGGCTCCTGTGGATCGCCAACGCGTGGAAAAAGCGGGCCGGGGACCGTATCTCCTACTGCGAGAAAAACGGCGCGGAAAAGGCCCTGGGAGCGACCTGGACGGAGGCGAAGGGCGCCTATGCCCTGGCGGTGGGCGAGTACGACGCCAAGCGATACGCGGAATCCACGGAGGCGAGCAAGAAGGTCCTGGACCTCCTGGCGGACTTCTCCGCCTCGAAACTCCCGGCCTTCTACACGGTGCGCCTTATTCCCGGGCGCCGGGACTGCCTCTGGAGGATCGCGGAATACCCCTTCATCTACGGGGATCCCTGGAAGTGGAAGGTCCTTTACGAGGCCAACCGCGAAAAGCTTCCCCAGCCGGACAACCCGGACTTGATCCTGCCGGAAATGGTGCTCCGGATTCCCAGCATAAAGGGGGAGACCCGTTCGGGGACCTGGTCCGAGTAGGCGCTTCCCTTGACCCGGGCCCCCCGCCGGGGTATATTGATACTCACGGAACGGGGGTGCCCCGGTTTCGACTGATGCGATTCGGGGCATGGGCTGCAGGTGGAGTGCCGACCTCCTGATTCGGCAACCCTTTAACTGCCAACAACGACAGTTACGCTCTCGCCGCGTAAGCGGCGGAACGCGGGAACCGGCTGCGCCGCCTTGAGCGGCCGTATTCCCGTCGCAATCGAGGCTGGTCGACCTTCGGGCCCGAACGTAGGAAGACGAGATTAACCGGGATACGGATCCGCCGCGCGCCGCGCAGCCAAGCGGGTTCCGACAATACGATGCGCGGCTAAACCTGTAGAGGCTCCTGCAACGCGTACCAGGACGGGGGTTCGACTCCCCCCACCTCCAGTAACGGCGGCTGTTCAACCTAGAACGGCCGCCGTTTTATTTATTGTGGGGGAGTCGAACGGGCGCGAGCGCGGCGCGGAAGCGACGGAAGCCCGGTATTGTATTGGGGGAAGGCGGCAACTAGTATTTAATCATGGGGCTCCAAGGACTCGTGAACCCGCTTAGGCGTCCGTATTTCCGTACGGCTCCGCTCTCTCTACGGGCGTTCGCGATCATACTCCTCGCGATGCTCCTCCTTCCGGCGCAGGCGAACACGGTTCACCCCCAGATCCAGATACTCTATATTTCGAGCTTCGGGTCCGACGTATCCGATACGGCGAAGGTGATCGACGTCCTCCGGCAGGAGCTCGTGGGGCAGGGCATGCGCCCCGAGATCTACCTAGAATCCCTGGACACCTTACGGTTCCAGCAGACGGCCGAAACAAGGAGGCTGTTCGACGATACCCTGATGCGTCGTTATGCCGGTATAAAGTTCACCATCATCCTCGCTCAGGCGAGCGAGGCACTTACGGCCGCGGCGCGGTATCGGGAAAAACTAAAAAACCCGCCCCCCGTCTACTGCTTCGATTGGATCGATTTCTCCCTGTCCGCGCGTTTTTCCCGAATCGACGGATTCTACGGGCGCACCCTCATCATGCCCTTCCCCCCCACCCTCCGCCTGGCCGCCCGGCTCTTCCCCAAGGCGAAAAAGGCGTATCTTCTAGCCTCTCCGGTGGATCCGGCTTACTTGCCGGGCTTCCGCTTGGATCTCGCGACAGAGCAGGCCGCCCAGCCGGGGCTCGAGCTCATTCCGTTCGAGAATGCCGAGTTCGGAGAAATCGAGCGGACGCTCGCGGACTCGACCGGGGAGGCCTTCGCCCTCCTTCTCCCCGGGGAATGGTGGCTCGCGGACGGCGAGTATCTGGGCGGCCGGGCGGCCCTCGACCGGCTGGACGAGGCAGCTCCCATACCGTACTTCGGCATAAGGATGAACTCTTTCGGTTCGGGTCTAGTGGGCGGCTACTTCGCCGACCGGGAACGTATGGGCTACGAGGCGGCCCAAATGGTCCTCGGCATACTCGGCGGGGATCCCGAACTCGCTCCCTGGGGGGAGTCGAGCGCCCTGGTCCCGACCCTAGACTACCGGGCCCTCCGGCGCTTCGCGATCCACCCCTCCCTCATCCCGCCCGACGCGAGGATACTCTACGCCCCGCCGGATTTCTGGATCCGGTACGAGAAGCAGCTAAAGCTCTTCGGTTTCTCGCTCCTGGCCCTTTCCCTCGCGCTCCTGGTATACGGCCTTGTCCATAGGCGCGAAGGAAGGCTTCTAATAAAAATGAACCAGACCCTCGAGTTGAAGGTAGCGAACAGGACCGAGGAGCTGGCAATCTCGAACCTGGAACTGCAGAACGTCAACGTGAGCCTCCGGCGGACGATGAAAGAACTCGGGGAGGCGAAGGACCGCGCCGTCGCCTCGGAGAAACTGGCCGCGTTGGGCCGCTTGACGGCCAATATCGGCCACGAGCTCAATACCCCCCTGGCGGCCATGGCCTCGGCCTCCCATACCGTGATCGAGCGCCTCGGTGCGGGATTGGGCGAGTTATTGGCCGAAACCCCGAGCTTGAACAGGGATGCCCGCATCTTCATCCGGGAGGCCCTGGAAAGAGCGTCCCGCGGCGGCCCGAGTCTCGCATGGGAAGGCTCCGAGGCGGAGAGAAGGTCCCGCGGCGAGGCCGAGGCCGTACTGAAGGCGGCGGGTTTGCCCGAAGCGCACTCCGTCGCCCAAGAGATGACGGAAATGGGGATAGCGGACCTTGCCTCCCGCGCGGTTCCTTTCCTGGAAAATCGCGGATCGGACGCCTTCCTGGCCGTATTGCGGACGACGCTCGGATCGATCCGCGCCGCGGCTATCGTCGAGGAAGCCTCCGCGAAAGCCGTCCGGGTCGTAGCCTCCCTTCAGACCTACGCCCGGAGCGGAGGGGACGCGGAGCCGGGCTCGATTCGCCTCATCCCGGAGCTTCGGAATATTCTCGGTCTTTTCGATCTTAAATCGACTCGAAACGTGAAGGTCGTAATGAAGATCGATGAAGCTTTCCAAGTCCACACCCGCCGCGAAGACTTGACCGGGATCTTGTTCAATCTCCTTAAAAACGCCGTCCAGGCGGTGCGGGATTCCGGGAGCATCGGCATATCCGCGGAGGACAGGGACGGCGTCGCGCATATATCGGTATCGGACACGGGGCCGGGCGTCCCCGATGACATCCGTGACCGAATCTTCGAGCCTTTCTTCTCGACGAGGCCGATGGGCGAGGGGGCGGGCATCGGGCTCGATGTCGCGCGCCGCCTCGCCCGCCGGAACGGCGGGGATATTACATTCCGGAGCGGACCGGGCGAGACGGTATTCACCGTCACGCTTCCCGCGGGCACCGGGCCTGGAACGAGGCTGGAAAACGGGCGGTGAAGGCGCGTCCCGGATATTCGACGATGCGGTTTAGGGTAGTCTCGCGGCGCGGAAGCCCGGAGAAAAACGCTAGCCCGCGGGCCGGGACGAAAAACCCTCGGGCATCCGGGTGCTCTCGCCGTTCACCGAGAGGCGGCGAATGTCCGCCTCCCGGTCCGGGTAGAGTCGTATCAGGTCCTCCGA